>JAFACO010000296.1 GCA_023425485.1 Bacillota bacterium | reverse complement strand
ACTACCTCACAGGACGGAGTAGAATATCTTGCAAGCTCTGCCGGTAATTATCAATCAGGTAGTGCAAAAAAGGCAAATATAAAATGTCTGGTAACTGGCAGTTATACACTTACCTTAACCACTTATCCTGGAGCCGATACCTATGATACAGCGGATAGTGGCAATTCGGAAGAAGCGAAGGAAAACTTTAATTTAAATCCATATGATTCAATTGCATGGGTATATAACGGAGAACCACAGGCGGCTGTTGCAGAGAATATAACTAACTACTATATCAAGAGTTCTATTACTACCGAGTGGAAAGATCTTTATGAAGATAAGTATCGTTTTGTCGAAGTTGATGGACTCCCAACCTTAACAATTGATTTAGCAGAAGGAGAAGAATTCTTATTCACTTCTACAGTTAAAGTTGGAGATACTGAAAATGTCGGAAATGAATATATAAGATACACCAATATTAAGGACAGTAAATCGCTGGAGTTAATGGACAGCAGTGACAGCTATAATATGATTGCAAAGGCAGCAGGAACATATACCTTTGTTTACAATCCAGAAACCACAGAATTAACGATTGCTTTCGAAGCAAAGTAAACAATATAGAGTTTACCTCGACAGGCGCGCACCAAGCCCATGTGGCATAGCTGACATAATTCAAATAGGTTGCCGTTAGATACGGCAACCTATTATGAAGCATAATTACACAAATTGTAAATGTTCCTTATCTGGAACACGATCAATTGCATATTCGATACAATGATATACAGTTGTCATTTTCTCCTGCAGATTCGTTGAGATATAAAGGGTATTTTCTTTTTTGTTCAAAAGATAATGTAAAGCATTTTGATTATATACATAGTTGTAATCAGAAATATCCTTAAAGTCATCTAAATTATCTACAAACGTAATCTTTGAGAAGGTCTTGCCAATAAGTGATTTTAAAAGTTCATTGTTTGGAGTCAGACAGACGTAAGTATAATTGTCATTTCCAAAATGAGCATCCGCGCTCATCTTAAGCTGATTATAATCGGTGCAGATTTGAAAGAACCATGGTATATCAATTAGGGAATCAACAGCAATGACAGGAATTAAGTTTTTATCACTTATGCTCAAAAAGAAATCATAGGTGGCATCAAAACACAGGATGGCATCTACGAAATTTAATTTAGCAATATCCTTACTGTCCTGTAAGATTAAATGATATCCATGTGTGGTCAGTATTTCTGACAAAACCTCTGTTAACAGCAATTGTTCAGAACGCTTTAATAGAGAAGTCTCCGGCATCATATATAGGGCAATGCTATTGGTTTTGCTCGTAGATAGGGACTTCGCTGAGGAATTTGGCTTATAGTCAAGTAAATTGACTATTTGAACGATTTTTTTCCACGTTTCTTCACTAATTCGCTGGTCTGTACGGTTATTCATCACATAGGAAACTGTAGCTACTGAGACACCTGCCTCTCGGGCAATGTCTTTAATTGTAATTTTTTTATCCATGACTTAGTTATATACTCTAATGATGTCTTTGTCAATATATGAAAAATCATAGAACTTAAGTAGGTATTCCAACAAATCTAGTTAGAGTCAGAAAGAGCTTTTCCTGCAATATAACGTTATTTCTTATTGTAGGAAAACGGTTGTTTAGAACGACAGAAAAATGAAATGATAGGAATGATAACATGAATAAACAGGCGATATTACATATACCGGAATCGAAATACTGTTACCCAATAAATCAGAATACCCTTGTTTTACGTTTACGTATGGACAAAGGAGATTGCGTAGATAGGGTCGAGGTAGTATATGGATGTAAATATAGATTTTATTTAGAAAAAGAAACTGCAGTAATGGAAGCGAAATATGAGGATGATTTATATACCTATTATGAAATACAGTTAGAGCTTAAGGATGTAAGATTTGTTTATGTGTTCCAGATTTGGAAGGATGAGAAGTGCTACTATTTTTCTGAAGACGGAATTACTACAACCTATGATTTTAATTTATCCTACTACAATTCGTTTCAGGTTTCTTATATTAACAAAAGTGATATCCATGAAGTCGTGGAGTGGATGAGAGAAACGGTATTTTACCAGATATTCATAGATCGTTTTTATCAGGGAAGCAAAGACAAAAATACGGATTACATTAATTTGGACTGGGGGAAAATACCGAACCCCAAGAGCTTTACCGGAGGGGATATTCCAGGGATTACACAAAAACTTGATTATCTTCAAGGACTTGGGGTAAATGGTATTTACTTAACACCAGTGTTTAAATCAATTTCAAACCATAAATATGACATATCCGATTACAAAAATATCGATGAACACTTTGGTACCAACGAAGAGTTTAAACTACTCGTAAAAGAAGTTCATAAAAGAGGTATGAAAATTGTTCTGGATGCAGTGTTCAATCACAGTAGCAATTTACTGCCTCAATTTCAGGATGTTGTTCAAAAAGGAAAAGAATCAGAGTTCTTTGACTGGTTTATGATACGAGGAGACCAAGTAGATACAGAGAACATCAATTATGAAGTATTCAGCTCTTGTGACTACATGCCAAAGCTTAATACAAATAATAAAGGGTTACAGGATTTCTTACTGGATATTGCTACCTATTGGATAGCAGAATATGAGATTGACGGCTGGAGGTTAGATGTATCCGATGAGGTTTCACATTCCTTCTGGAGAAGATTTAGAAATAAGGTGAAGGAATTGAAGCCAGAATGTGTGATTATTGGTGAGAACTGGCATGATGCATATTCATATCTGCAGGGTGACCAGTATGACAGCATTATGAATTATGCATTCACCAAGGCTTGTTTGGATTATTATGCCTTTGAGAAGTTTAGTGCTAAAGAATTTGCAGAGAAACTGAACCACCTGTTAATGAGAAACAACGGACAGGTCAATGCCATGATGATGAATCTTCTGGATACCCATGATACGGACCGCTTTTACACCAGTGTGCATAAGAATGAGGACAGATTGCTGTCTGCGATTGCAGTTATGATGTTGTATGTTGGAGCTCCCTGCATTTACTACGGAACAGAACTATGTTTGGAAGGTGGATATGATCCGGATAACCGCAGATGCTTTGATTGGGAGGAAAGTCATTGGGATTTAACCTTTATGCAAAAGCTTAAGTCACTGATATCGCTGAAGCAACTACCTGCTTTGCAAAAAGGTGATATTCGCATTACCTATGACGAGAAGTTATGCTATATCAGCAGAAGGTATCATAGCACTGAAATTTTATTGGTAGTGAATCAATCGGGTGAAACCGTGGAATTAAATATAACTGGAAAGCTACTAATTGCCAATAATCTGAAAGAGGATACTAACCTGCTAATGGATGGGTTTGTAGTTTTTGAAATGGAGAGAGGAGTACCTATTTATGAAGAGAATATTTAGTTTGATACTTGTAGTTATCTTGTGCTTACTTCAATTAACAGCCTGTAGTTCAAAGGATTCGCCAAAAGACTCTGACCAGGAGCAGTCATCGGCCAACAATGCATTAACCTCCATCTACAGTGGAGAACTGGAACGAAATGTTACAATTCGTGTTCTTGAAAACGATACTGCTATTGAACAGGGATATTTTGCAGAGCTAATTGCAGCCTTCAATGAAAAGTATAAAGAATATGGAATAGTAGCAGTAGATGCAAATATGGACCAACGTAGTAATTTAGCAGATGACGGCCCTTATGGATATGGCCCTGATGTATTATATCAGGCAAACGATTCCCTTATGAAGTATGTAAATGGGAAACACATTTACCCCATTCCCATTGAGAGCTTAGATTGCTATTCACAAGTTCCTGAAAATGCTTGGGAGGCATATAAATCCGAGGTGGATGGAACTACCTATTATATGGGCGTACCTGTTAACGTTCAAACCTCAATGCTTTTTTATCGAAAGGATATGCTGCCAGAGGGTTGGGAAACAGATTGGGACACTAACAGCAACCAAGTACCTGATATGGTTGAAAATTGGAATAGTTTGTACAAGTATTCTAAGTCAATTGTTGATTCGGGAAGCGGTAAATATGGGTACATGAGATCCTTATTTGATGTATATTTCTCATCCGGGTTCCTATTCTCGTATGGTGGGTACATCTTCGGGGATAACAATACAAATCCGAAGGAACTGGGATTGTCGGAAGGAAATGCTGAAGTTGGTGCCAATGTATTATTACAATTGGCTTCCGCCATGAACGAAGAATGTATTGATGATTCCATAACAGTGAATGCCTACAGCAAACTTGCAGATGGTTCCTACTTCGCTACTATGACAACACCGGATGTATATACCTTATTTATCAAGGAACTTGCTTTAAAATATGAAGAACAGGGTAAGAGCAAGGAAGAAGCCAAGACTCTTGCAGAGGAAAATCTTATGATTACCGGATTGCCAATGTTACCGGCAAGTGGTGATCTAACAGAGGAAAATCCTGAACTTGTACCATTAAAGTCCATGGGCGGTATCAATGGATATGCAATTAGTGCATATACAAAAGCACCGAATGCAAGTCTTGCTTTTGTTGACTTTGCTACAAGCTTTGAAATGATTATGAAAAGAAATGAATTGTTGGGAGTAATCCCAGCCAGATCTGATGCTGCAAAGGAAGCAGGCGGTGTAGCTGAAATTGTATTTAATAATCTAAATGAAGGAAATATTGTTGTTATGCCCTCCATCAGTGAGATGGTGCAGGTATGGGCTCCGGCAGAAACCTTTTTTACAGATTTAGCAAAAGATGCTTTTCGAACTACAGATAAAAAATTCACATCTTTAGAAACGTTAAAGAGTGCATTAAAGGAAGTGGATCAACAGATACATGATGCGATCTACACCCTTTCTGAATAGAGGGATGGAAATGAAAATAGTAAGAAATAAAATTGAAACATTAAAGGCTTTTCTGAAACATGCCAATAAGCAGGTGATTGCCAGTATATTCCTCATGGGCTTGGGGCAATTGATGTATGGACAGCTTGGAAAAGGGTTGATCTATCTTGTAATACTGATTTGCGGGATTATGTTTTTTCTGTTTCGTGGAGCTGCCGACTTTGTCGGTTTCTTCACTTTGGGAACAAAGGAAGCAGATTCCTGGTTCGGCATTGAAGGGGATAATTCCGTTGTTATGCTGCTCATGGGTATCCTCTCCATTGCAATCATCATTATCTTTATCAGCTGTTATATCTCCAATATCAAAGATGCTTATAAAACACAGCTTCTGATAGAACGAGGAGGAAAGTCACTTACCTTTAAAGATGAAATCAAGAAATTCGGGGATAAAAAGTTTTATAAGGCAGCATTGTTTTTACCGATTATTGGTGTATTGGTGTTCAGCGTATTGCCC
>JAFACO010000248.1 GCA_023425485.1 Bacillota bacterium | reverse complement strand
TCCCTGGACTGGGGTGAAACTTGGTCAGAGCCAAAACCGACTCCGCTACCAAACAATAACTCCTCTATCAGTGCAATTCGAACCCAAAGCGGTCGTGTTGCTGTGGCATACAATCCTACATGTACTCCATCACCCGTTCCAGGCAAAGCTGCATGGCCAGGATTACGTTGCCCCGTTGCTGTGGCATTGTCCGAAGATGGCGGACTTACTTTCCCATTAATTCGCTGGATGGAACGTGGCGAAGGATACATGGGAGAGGAGAACAAAACAAACAATAAGCAGTACGAGTACCCTTACTTGATGCAGAGCACCGATGGAAGACTGCATCTAACCTACGCAGCCTACACTCGTAAGTGTATTAAATATGTTAGCTTTACCGAAGAAGATGTTATTGGATCAAAGCGTGAGTCTGTCGGTGTGTACAACCCTACCTCCGGCGAGGGAACTAAATAAAAAACATTCAGAGAAATGTCTTTTCAAAATGTTAATAATAGGAGTGATATCAAATGCAAACTGTATATAATTTAAAAATGCCTCATGCCGTTTACGGCGGAGAAAACTCAATAGACAATATCACTGCAATCTTAAAGAATAACCAGGTTAAGCGTGTAGCTATGTTTACCGACAAAGGAATACTTGCCTCCGGTTTATTTAATCTGCCAGAAACTGCAGTAAAGGCTGCAGGAGCAGATTATTATGTGCTGGATGAGATTCCACCAGAACCCTCCTACACAGCAGTGCAGAATATTGTTGATCAATTTAAAGCAAGCGGTGCAGATATGATTATTGCCTGCGGCGGTGGAAGTGTTTTGGATGCTGCCAAGCTTGCAAGTGTACTTGTAACCGATGAATACGGTGTAAAGGAATTACTGGATGAGCCAGGACGTGCAAAAAAATGTGTTCCAACAGTTCTTATTCCCACCACAGCTGGCACCGGTGCAGAGGTAACTCCAAATGCCATTGTTGCAGTTCCTGAAAAAGAACTGAAAGTTGGTATTGTAAACGAAAATATGATTGCTGATTATGTGATTTTAGATGCTCGGATGATTAAAAATTTACCTAGGCAAATTGCTGCCGCTACCGGCGTAGATGCCTTAGCTCATGCTATTGAGTGCTACACCAGCAAAAAAGCTAATCCATTCTCAGATACCTTTGCCTTGGAAGCGCTTGATCTAATTTTAAATAATATTATCCCTGCTTGTGATGATCCAGAGGCAATGGAAGCAAAGAACAAGATGCAGATTGCTGCATTCTATGCTGGAATTGCTATAACTGCTTCTGGTACCACAGCGGTTCACGCCTTAAGCTATCCTTTGGGTGGCAAATATCACATTGCTCATGGGGTATCCAATGCTATTTTACTGGCACCGGTGATGCGCTTCAACGCACCTTTCTGTCAGGAACGTTTTGCCGTAGCCTATGATCGCTGTTGCCATAACACCGAAAATATTTGTCTAACGACCAATGAAAAGGCAGAATGGATGATTAAACAACTTGAGCGAATCGTACGTCATTTAGAGATACCCACTAGCTTAAAGGAATTTGGTGTTCCAAAGGAAGATTTGGAGGGCTTGGTAGAAGCTGGTATGCAAGTACAACGCTTGCTGGTAAATAATATGCGTCTTGTAACTCCAGAGGATGCAAGAAATCTTTACTTAGAAATCCTATAAATAAAATGTTCAAATAAAAAGGAGAAGGTATTATGAAAAACGTTGAATTAAAAGGCATTATCCCACCAATTCTAACCCCTATGAATGCTGATGAATCAATTAATCTGAAAGAGTTGGGCAATCAGATTGAACGAATGCTGGAGGGCGGTGTCCATGGTTTATTTCCCTTTGGAACCAACGGCGAAGGTTATATTCTAAGCGAAAATGAGAAAATTGAGATTCTTGAGGCAACCATTGCCCAAGTGAAAGGTCGTGTTCCAATTTACGCAGGTACAGGCTGCATTTCTACAGCTGATACCATTCGTATTAGCAAGAAGGCTCAGGAGCTTGGTGCTGATGTATTATCCATTATCACCCCTAGCTTTGCTCTTGCATCACAGAAAGAGCTTTACGACCACTATGTAGAAATTGCTAAACATGTTGACATACCGATCGTACTGTACAACATCCCTGCGCGCACTGGCAATAAATTGCTTCCTGAAACCGTTGCAAAATTGGCAAAAGATGTAGACATCATTATGGGTGCCAAAGACTCCAGCGGTGACTGGGATAACCTGCTTGCTTACATCAATCTTACAAAGGACCTGGACAAAGACTTCCGTGTTCTATCTGGAAACGATGCATTAATTTTACCTTGTCTGGAGGCAGGCGGTGCAGGTGGTATCGCAGGATGTGCTAACGTATATCCACATGTTCTGGCATCTATTTATGAACTGTTTACGGCTGGTAAGCTCGAAGAGGCTAAAGTTGCTCAAGACTCCATTGCTTCCTTCCGCGCTGTATTTAAATATGGTAACCCTAACACTATAGTTAAAAAGGCTGTTTCTATGCTTGGTTATCCTGTAGGCGATTGCCGCCGTCCATTTAACTACTTATGCGACGAGGGCGTTGATGCACTAAAACAAGTTTTGAAGGAAAATGCCGACAAAGGGATGTGTTAATATGAGTAAAGAATTTAAACCTATTATTGGTATTTCCATGGGTGACCCTTATGGAAACGGCCCGGAGATTACGGTTCGTGCACTGGCTGATGCTCAAGTCTATGAGCGTAGTAAACCCTTGGTAATAGGCGACAAAACTTCCATGAGTTACGCTCTGAAGGTAGCCAAAAAAATTCATGGCATTCATCTGGAGCTGAATGTGGTTTCCACGCCTGCCGAAGGCAAGTATACTTATGGAACCATTGACCTAATGGATTTGAACTTAGTCCCTGTGGAAGCAATTCCGGACACCTCCAACCTGGAGGAACCAAAGCCATTTGGGGTGGGAGCCTGTGCCATAGGTGGAGAAGCAGCCTTCCAATATGTGATAAAAGTTATTCAACTGGCTATGGATGGTCAGATTGATGCTACAGTTACTAATTCTTTGAGCAAAGAAGCAATAAACATGGCTGGTCATCATTACTCTGGACATACTGAGATTTATGCTGATTATACGAACACACCTAAGTACACTATGATGCTGGCACACGGTGATCTGCGAGTAGTCCATGTTTCCACTCATGTGTCTTTACGTGAAGCCTGTGATCGTGTTAAGAAGGATCGTGTCCTGGATTGCATTAGAATTGCCAATGAAGGCTGTAAAGCACTGGGGATTAAAGAACCTAAAATTGGAGTAGCAGGGCTGAATCCCCACTGTGGCGAGAACGGCTTGTTCGGCTGGGAGGAAGTGCAAGAAATCCAACCTGCCATCGATGCTGCCCTGGCAGAAGGAATTATTATTCCCGAAAAAAGACCTACCCCTCCTGATACAGTGTTCTCTAAGGCACTGGGCGGATGGTATGATATTGTTGTAGTTATGTACCACGACCAAGGTCATATCCCGCTAAAGGTGAAAGGCTTTGTTTATAACCGTGAGGAAAAGCACTGGGACGCTGTCGAAGGTGTTAACGTAACCCTGGGTCTGCCTATCATTCGTGCCAGCGTGGATCATGGCACCGGAATTGACCTTGCAGGCAGTGGTCGTTCCAGCGAGCTAAGCCTCATTAATGCCATAGATTATGCCATTCTTATGGTTAATGCCAAGCACTTCGAGCAGAATACTTGAATTGATAATATACCAACTGCAAAATAATAATCCTATATAAAAGAGAGGAATTCAAAATGACTATTCCAATGATTATTGCCCTTGCTATAACTGTATTTATGATTATTTTAATCATGACAGAAAAACTTCCCTTTGGTGCACCTCCAATACTTGCCTGTCTACTATTGGTTCTTTTCGGTATTGCCGATATAAAAGCTGCTTTTGCCGGCTTTTCTAACTCTACTATTGTTATGCTTGCTTCCTTTATGGCAATCATTGCCGCTCTTCAAAAGACTAGCTTTATTGTTTCCTTCAAAAGAGCAATGTTTAACATGGCTAGTAAAGGTGGCTTTAAGGCCTATGTATTATTAATTCTTGTAGTTATGCTAGGTACCAGCTTATTTGGTACAGGCTCAACTGCTTACTATGTACTTACTTTAGGTATATTATCCACCATACCGTTCAATGAAAAACTACCAGGTACCAAATTTATTATGTCAGCCGGCTTTGCTGCTAACCATCCTTTAATTCCTATGAACGTAGCTCTGCAATATGGTATTGTAGTTGCTGTTCTACAAGCAGCCGGAGCAGTCGTAGGTGAAGTTTCCCTAGTTAAATTCTCTGTAGTAAACTTAGTTGTTTCGTTAGCCTTCCTTGGATGGTGCCTACTTGGTTACAAAAGACTACCTAGCCGTAATATTGAAGCGGTAACCGATGATGCGAAAACCCAAGGTGCAAATGTAAGCCAATTACCTAAATGGAAAGAATATACTACATATGTAGCCTTTGTAGCGGCTGTAGCTGGTATGCTTCTTCAAAGTAAAGTTGGCGATGCAGGCTATGTAATTCCAGGTTTGGCTGTAGCAGTGATACTTGCTATTCGTGTTTTGGATTTTACTGAAATTCGTAACAGCATCGGATCTCCAATCATATTAATGTCTGCTGGGGTTATCGGGGTTGCCGATGCCCTTGGAAGTACCGGACTAACTGGGTTAGTTGGAGAGACTGTGGCAAATATGCTTGGCAATAGCATCAATCCTTTCCTTTTAGTTTTTGTATTCTGTGTACTGACTAGCGTACTTGCGACCCTTACAGGTTCCACCTTGGGTACTGTATATGTATTTGCACCATTAGCTATTTCAACCTGCTTAAGCTTAGGCTTAAATCCCACTGCAGCAGCAGCGGCAATCGTAGTTTCAGGCTGGAACGGTCATTTCTTACCTGTTGATGGTATGCCAGCTATGATCATGGGTCTTGGTAAGTACAAGCTAACAGAGTTCTGGAATTTTACAGTTCCAATGTATTTCATCCGTCTACTTGCTTTAACTGCCGGAGCTTTACTGATGTTCCCTATGTAAGCTTCTTCGAATTAAATAACCAATTATATAG
Source organism: Bacillota bacterium (assembly GCA_023425485.1). Taxonomy (GTDB): domain Bacteria; phylum Bacillota; class Clostridia; order Lachnospirales; family Lachnospiraceae; genus Mobilitalea. The sequence continues at coordinate 7,296 of JAFACO010000248.1, read as the reverse complement.
AACAGAGAAGCTTCCGATATTTTTAGAAAGAGGTATGATTATGAACAGTAAATTTGAATTAGAACATATCGGCATCAACACCCCAAATGCTGAGGAGGCAGAAAAACTAGCACAGCTTTTAAGCCTGATGTTTAACCTTGAGCCTCGTCACGGTCAAAAGTCCGAATTCGGCGGTCCTTACTTTGAGTGTATGAAGACTCCTTTTCTAGGGGCAAATGGTCATATCGCTATGCGTACCCCTGATTTGACAGCTGCCACAGAAGAGTTAAAAGAAAAAGGCTTTTCCTTCAACATGGATACTGCTGCATATGACGAAGATGGCAAACTGAAGAACGTATATCTAGACGGTGAGTTTGGAGGTTTTGCAATTCACATTATGCAAAAGTAATCACAAAGTTAATGCATCCCCAAGAATAGAATTAATACGTTTGGCATTATTATAATTAATCTTTAAAACAGAGCTTGTTCGGATGTCTCATATAGAGCATCATTGAATAAGCTCTGTTTTTTTGGAAAAAGACCTATTAGGCATTGTTACAAGCTCATAAAACCCCATTATGGTGGAGCAGCCTTGTTGAAGCCTGAAGTTAAAGGAATAAGTAATTTGAAACTTATAAGTTATTGCTATATAATGGAGATAACAATTTATCATTATGATGAGCGAATGTTACCTGGTAGGGTACGAATGAGTTTTAAACATATTTTAAGGAGGAAATTATGAAGGAAATACAATTCACAATCGAAATAAAGGCCTCTAAAGAAAGAGTCTGGAGAACTCTTTGGAATGATATAACATTCCGTGACTGGGCAAGTATCATTGATGAAGGTACCTATATGAAGGGAATAATGGAAGAGGGAAATGAAATCCAGTTTATATCATCTGTAAATGGTTACGGTGTGACAAGTCTAATAGAGAAACTAAGTCCGAATGAATTTGCATTATTCAGGCACAGTGCAGATACGAAAGAAAGTGGACAACAGCAACGTGAAAAAGAGTGGACTGGTGGAGCAGAGAGTTATTTTCTAACCGAAAAAAATGGAGTAACTACATTGTCTTTTAAAACCGATGTTCCATTAGAATTAGAAGAAATACTTAATATCAGGTTTCCAAGAGCTCTGGAACGTATAAAAACGCTTGCCGAAAAAATGCAGTAAAAATCTAATAACATTGAAGTAAGAGGGCACCAAAAGATTCTTGACGAAATACATTTTATTACTTATAATTTATAACAGAGAATAAATTTAGGATGGTAACTCATGAATACAACACTTAGATGGATTAAATTTGAAGCTATAATGATCGCAATTTTACCGAATAACGGGATAAGTGCGTCTAAAATTAATAGCTTTGATAAAAACCATATAAGAAAATTGGAAAATTCATGATAGTATAATAACATTGATGAATGGAACCCAAGGCTTATTGGCTTTGGGTTTTTTTGTGTTTATAAACGAAAGGAAATGAAAAAATGATAGAATTAAGTATAGATAATTTAATGAAGTTTTATGGAGCGAATAAGATATTTGAAAACATCTCCTTTGATATCAAAACAGGAGAGCACATTGGATTAATTGGGCGAAATGGCTGTGGAAAGACGTCAATTTTGAAAATATTGATGGGTCTGGAGGAGCATCAAGCAGGGAACATCAGCATCCGTAAGGAATGTAAACTGGGCTATCTTAACCAAATCCCTGAATTTGCAGAAGAAGCCACTGTTATGGATGTAGTACAGATGGCATTTAAAAATATTTATGAATTGCATGCAAAAATGGATGAACTAGAGCAGCAGATGATTTATCTTAAGGAGCAAGAGCTGGAGAAAGCCATTTTGAAGTATAGCAGATTACAGGAACAATATGAATTAGGAGAAGGCTATGAGCTCGAGACAAAGATTAATAAAATAACAGAAGGACTTAAGATAACGGAAGACCTTAAGCTCATGTTGTTTAACAGTCTAAGCGGTGGTGAAAAAACAAGGGTTATTCTGGCCAAACTTTTGCTGGAGGAACCGGATATTCTCCTTTTGGATGAGCCCACCAATCACTTGGATTTAAATACAATAATGTGGCTGGAAAGCTTTCTGAAGGACTATAAAGGAGCAGCACTTATCATTTCCCATGACAGATTCTTTTTAGATAATGTTGTTAGCAGAATAATAGAACTAAATAATGACCAGTCCGAAGAATATCTTGGAAATTACAGCTTTTTTGTAACGGAAAAGGAAAGAAGATTTTTGATAGCCCAAAAGGAATATCAAAATCAACAGAAAAAGATAGATAGGATGGAGCAGCAGATTGAGCGTTTTCGTATCTGGGGTGCAATGAGAGACAGTGAAGTAATGTATAAGCGCGCAAAAGAAATTGAAAAGCGTCTTGAAAAAATTGACGTCTTAGACCGTCCAATACTGAGTAAAAGAAAGATACGTTTGAATCAAACAGAGGTAGGAAGGTCCGGGAAAATAGTAATCGAAGCGTTTAATCTTAAGAAAAGCTTTGGAGAACGGCTGCTTTTTAAAGATGCAAAGGTCAATGTCTTTTATCAGGATAGTGTCTGTATCATAGGTGAGAATGGCTGTGGTAAAACGACACTTCTTAAGCTGCTGTTGGGAGAAATAGAACCTGATGCCGGGACAGTTAAACTGGGCTCACAGGTTATCATCGGTTATCTCCCGCAGCAGGTTGATTTTAAAGATGAGGATCAAACTGTTTTAGAGTATTTTTCAAGACTTCATAACCTTACTTATGGAGATGCCAGATCTCAATTGGCAAAGGTATTATTTTTCAATGAAGATGTTAATAAGAGTATAAAATTCTTATCCGGTGGAGAAAAGAGCCGTCTAAAACTTTGTTCGTTGACGTTTGAAGGGGTTAATCTTTTAATTTTAGATGAGCCAACCAATCATCTTGACATAGAATCGCGAGAGGTGCTGGAGGAAACCTTGTTAAATTTCAGCGGTACACTATTATTTGTATCTCATGATCGATATTTTATCGATAAAATGGCAGATAAAATAATTGAAATAGAGAATTTGACCACGAAGGAATACAACGGAGATTATGCTTATTATCAAGAAGAAGTCAAAAAGTTGCAAGAGAAACAGTCAGTAATACAAAATAATGCGGAAAAACTCCAAGACAGCAAGAAACTAAATAAGCCCGTTTCCACTAACAACTCGTTTTTGGAACCGAAGAATTCTAAATCAAAAAATACAAGAAAGCTGGAACTTCTCGAAAATAGCATTGAGGAGATAGAAGAAAAGATTAGATCCCTGGAGGTAATGATAGAAGCAAATAGCTCTGATTTTGCAAGACTAAAAGAATTATTTAAGGAGAAGGAGGAAGCAAGCAGGGAACTAGAAAAGGTATATACAGAATGGTTTGAGCATAGTCAGGCTTAACTATTAATCAGGGTGAAATATCTTTCATAAAAACCTACTATTTTTCTCACAGAATTCACACATTTTCTCATTACGTTAAAAATATAGAGTTAGGGTTGTTCATCCAGCAAAAAATTTAGTTGATTATTCAGGTAATAGTAAATTAAAATTGAATATGATAAAATTGCCATGAAGGCAATAAGTAGTACCGAAGTGTTGTGGCTATGTATGACATAATAGTACATAGTATTGTTTTCATGGCTTCTTCCTGTTAAAAATAAGAATTAACGAAAGGGAAAAAATGAATAAGAAGGAATTAAGTGAATTATTAAATAAAGTAGCATCTGGAGAGATAAAGCCAGAAGAGGCAATTTTAGATATAAAAATAGAACCATTTAAAGAGATGGGATTTGCAAAATTAGATACTCATAGAGGAGTCAGACAGGGTATAGCTGAAGTAATTTATGGACAAGGAAAAACCAAAGAACAAATTTTGAAAATCGTGGAAGCAATGTTAGTTGAAAAAGAGAAAACAATCCTGATTACCAGAATGAGTAAAGAAGCTGCTGAATATGTATCTGCAAAACAGCAATTGCAGTACGATGAACTATCTAAAGTGGGTATTGTAGGAACTTTGCCAGAAGCAAATGGAATAGGAACAATTGTAGTGGCTACAGGTGGAACCAGCGATATGCCGGTTGCAGAAGAAGCAGCGCTTACTGCAGAAGCTTTTGGAAATGAAGTGGTTCGATTATATGATGTTGGAGTAGCAGGATTACACAGACTTATAAATAAAATCGATGTGATTATGAGTGCCAATGTTATAATAGCTATAGCAGGAATGGAAGGAGCGCTTGCAAGTGTTATTGGTGGCTTGGCAGACTGTCCTGTGATAGCAGTTCCTACCAGCATTGGATATGGTAGCAATTTTGGAGGTTTATCAGCTCTTCTTTCCATGCTGAATTCTTGTTCCAGTGGAGTGAGTGTCGTGAATATTGATAACGGCTTCGGAGCAGGTTATCAGGCAAGTATGATTAATCATATGGGAGGAAAAAAAGAATGAGAACACTTTATTTAGATTGTTCGATGGGCATTGCAGGAGATATGTTGATGAGTGCTTTGCTGGAACTAGTACCGAACAAAAATGTGTTTCTGAATAAAATGAATGCGATAGGAATTCCAAATGTAATGATTAGTGCAGAAGAAAGTATTAAATGTGGCATAACCGGAACCCATGTGAATGTATTGATTAAGGGAGAAGAAGAACATAGTCAGGATATAGATCACCATGGATATCGTCACCCTATACAACACGATTCTTTGAATAAGGATACGCAACATGAGGATACGCAACATGTGTATACACAAGATAAGCATACACATAAGCATACACACCATGAGCATATACACAATGGGCATACGCAAGATGAGCATACACAACATGAACATACCCACCATCATACTTCTATGCCAGATATCAGTGAAATAGTAAGCAAATTAAAAATCCCGGATGTAGTGAAAAAAGATGTAGTAGCTATTTATCAAATTATTGCTGAAGCCGAAAGTAAAGTACATGGAAAGAAAGTATCGGAGGTGCATTTTCATGAGGTTGGTATGATGGATGCCATAGCAGATATTACGGGATGTGCATTGCTGATTCATGACCTTGAAATAGATGAAATTATTTCCTCACCAGTTAATGTTGGGTTTGGTCAGGTTAAGTGTTCACATGGAATTCTTCCGGTACCAGCTCCAGCAACTGCAAATATTTTAGTGGGAATCCCCTGCTATGCAGGCAATATAAAGGGAGAACTGTGTACCCCAACAGGAGCTGCGCTTCTAAAATACTTTGCTTCTAGGTTTTCCAATATGCCATCTATGACAATTGTAAAAATTGGGTATGGCATGGGCAAGAAAGACTTTGAGGCAGCAAATTGTGTACGAGCAATTATGGGAGAAATAGATAATAAAAGTGATGAGATTATTGAGTTAAGCTGCAATATCGATGATATGACAGCAGAAGAAATTGGTTATGCAATGGAAGTATTATTTAAAAATGGTGCACTTGATGTATTTACAACACCAATCGGTATGAAAAAATCAAGACCTGGTATTTTATTTTCTGTATTGTGCAAAGAGGAAAATAGAGAAAGAATGGCAAATTTAATGTTTTACCATACAACAACCATTGGCATTAGAGAATACAGATGCAATCGTATAATTATGGACCGAGTTGAGAGGATTATCCATAGTTCTTTTGGTCAGATTAGAGTGAAGGAATCTTCCGCGTATGGATTAAAAAAAGAAAAATTGGAATATGAAGATTTAAGACAAATTGCAGAAAATACAGAACTTTCAATTCTTGAAATAAAAGAATTAATTAGAAATAGTAGAAAAACAGATTAATTAGGAGGACATATGTTATTACAAGAAAAATATCAGCTATTGAAAGACAATATGAAAAAAAGAGGCAGTGCAGCGATTGCTTTTTCTGGAGGAGTAGACAGTACATTTCTGGTTAAAGTAGCACATGAAGTATTAGGAGACAAAATGATAGCAATTACAGCTACTTCCTCTACTTATCCAGAAAGGGAATTGCAGGAGGCAATCAAATATGCAAAAGATATGAAAGTAAAACATTTAATCATATCTTCGGAGGAACTCGATATTGAAGGTTTTGCAAGTAATCCGAAAAACAGGTGTTATTATTGTAAAAAAGAGCTATTCACTAAAATACATGCTGTAGCAAAAGAAAATGGCGTTGAATATGTCTTTGATGGTTCCAATATTGATGATGATGGCGATTATAGACCTGGAATGCTGGCAGCCAGAGAACTGGAAGTTATAAGCCCACTAAAAGAAGCAAAATTAACCAAAGAAGATGTTAGAGAACTATCCAAGGAATTAGACCTACCCACATGGGACAAACCAGCGTTTGCATGCTTATCCTCCAGATTTCCATATGGAAATAAAATAACTGCACCAAAACTTAAAATGGTAGAAGAAGCAGAACAGTTTTTACTTGATTTGGGAATTAGGCAGGTTAGGGTAAGACATCATGAAGAGATAGCTAGAATTGAAGTTTCACCAGAAGAAAGAGCAAAATTTTTTAGTCTTGAGGTTATGGATAAGATTGGTGAAAAATTTAGAAAAATTGGTTATACCTATGTTACATTAGATATTCTAGGATACAGAACAGGAAGTATGAATGAAGTATTGTCTCCTGAAGAGAAAGTTCTAAATCTATAAAATATCATTCCTAGAAATTTGGAAATATATTTTTTAGAAATTAGCTTTTATGCTCTAACATTTTAACATTAAGTTAATATTGAATTAGGACATACATATTTTCAGGCATCTGTCATTATCATAGTTTCCTCAGATTATTCTTATAACTTGACATGATGTTGTCAGCTTATTCGGTTATAATATAATCGGGGGTGATAGCATGCAGATAAATAGACTTTTTGAAATTGTATACATCTTGCTGGGTAAAAAGTCCATAACTGCCAATGAACTGGCGGAATCCTTTGGCGCTGATGTCGAAGTATTAGCCCCACAGAATATACGTAACAGGTTACAGAAGGAAATAGAAAAAATTAATATGATATATGCAAAGATAACCTGACACGATGTTGTCAGGTTATCTTTGTTATAATTCATGACAAGTGAAGCGACTTGCTTCAATGGAAGCGAGTAGTACTAAGCATACCATTGATGGCGGCATAGTCCGCCAATATAAAATGGTTTGTGAATAATACGGTGGCGGAGCAGCATAGCTAAAGCATATGGTGTCATTTTTTTATTATCTCCATATAATTATATAGCACTTTCTATTCCAATAATCATAGTGACATCAGTGACATAGGAATAATAAGAAATAGAGACAGCAGCAGAATGATATCGCTCAGTATGAGGG
>JAFACO010000208.1 GCA_023425485.1 Bacillota bacterium | reverse complement strand
AAATATCTGGTTCATTATGATTATACTTGCTTTTATTATTCCGGTGCCGCTGCTGATGATTCCACGTATGATACTATTTATCGGCGGGCAGAATATTCTTGGATTTAACTTGATCGGAACACCAATTCCTCAGATTCTTATGGCACTACTGGGGCAGGGGGTTAATTCAACCATACTGATTTTGATATTTTATAACTTTTTTAATTTAATACCTTATTCTCTGGATGAGGCTGCCATGATTGACGGCGCCAATCCTTTGCAGGTATTTTTCCAAATAGCAATGAAGATTTCCGGTTCAACGGTATTAGTTATATTCTTATTCTCCTTTGTATGGAACTGGAATGAAACCTACATAACTGGAACCCTGGTACGTAATAGCATCGAACTTTTACCGGCGAAGTTAAATATGTTTGACAGTGAATTTCAGGCTTATGCTGCAGCCGGCCGAGGGGCTGCTGAATTTCGAATTAATGAGGCCTATAAAATGTCGGCTACCTTAATATCAATTACACCCTTATTAATCTTATATGCTTTCGTACAAAGAAAGTTTATACAAGGCATAGAAAATACAGGTATAACTGGTGAATAATGCAAACTTATGTTGATGCCCAAATACACCGGGCATCAGCAGAATGGAGTTTTAGATGGGAAAGTTTAAACGAATAATAACAGTGGTAGCCTTCGGCCTGATACTTTGTTTCGCTTTTGGAGCTTGCCAGAAGGAAAGTGGTTACCGGACAGGTGGTAAGGTTTCCAATGCTTATGTGAATCCTGACGCTATTGAGGAAGTAGCACCAGAGAATATCAAAGCAACCGGATTTGAATATGATTATGAAAACCTAACCTATGATCTGGTTTGGTCCGATGAATTTGATTATGAAGGTTTGCCCGATGATACCAAATGGAATTATGATGTTGGCGGAAGCGGTTGGGGTAATAACGAGCTTCAATACTATACTTCTGACAAAAATGCATCTGTCAAGGATGGCAACCTGGTGATTGAAGCAAGAAAAGAGGAGTATGAAGGGATGAATTATACTTCTGCCAGAATGATCACGAAAGGGAAAGGCGATTGGCTCTATGGCAAGATTGAAGTGAAAGCAAAATTACCGGAGGGCCTTGGAACCTGGCCTGCAATTTGGATGTTGCCTACAGATTGGGCATATGGTAGCTGGCCAGCATCAGGAGAGATTGATATAATGGAACATGTGGGGTATGATTTAAATAATGTGCATGCGTCCGTACATACGCAATCGTACTATCATAAAATCAACACTCAGAAAACTTCAACCAAATATGTTGATGGTGTAAGCGAGGATTTCCATGTCTATTCGATAGAGTGGCTTCCGGATAAAATCCTGGCATATATTGACGGAGAATTATACTTCACCTTCGAACCCACCAAATACAAAGCAACCCCGACATTTAAAGAATGGCCTTTTGATAAAAGGATGCATCTGCTACTTAACATAGCGGTTGGAGGTGACTGGGGTGGCGTTCAGGGTGTAGATGAAAGTATATTCCCGAAACAAATGCTAGTGGATTATGTGAGAGTATATCAAAGCAATGAAATTAATGAACTAGCAAATAAGTAATTATCCCAAAGAGCAAGATTAAGATTAAGTTAGGAGAAAAACATATGGTAACAATCAAGGATGTGGCAAAAGAAGCCGGTGTAGCTATTTCTACAGTATCCAATGTATTAAATAACGTTGATGTCGTAAGCGAAGAAAAGAAGCAAAAGATTCTGGCGGCTGTGGAAAAGTTGAAATATGTGCCTAATATGAATGCCAAATATTTAAAATCCAATAGGAAAAACACAATTGGTCTGTTTTTGTCAAGTATCCAAGGTGATTTCTACCGTATGTTAATTCAAGCAGTTCATCTGCAATGCAAGCTTAAGGGTTACTTACTTAATATTTATATTAGTAACGAAAATACCAGTGATGAGATTTACGGTATGATCAGCTCGTCAGGGGTGGAAGGTGCCATAGTATTCAATGAGAGTCTTCATAATGAGTATATCAATCGAATTGCATTAACAAAAATGCCGCTTGTATTTATTGACCGAGAATATGAGGGTGAGCGTATGTCCAGTGTTACTGTCGATAATGCTGAAGGTTCAACCATGGCCATGGAATATTTAATCAGACAAGGGCACCGCCGTATTGGTTATATTCATGGAATCTTTAATAATGATGATGAGGAACGTTTTAATGGATATTTAAATGTATTAAAGAAATATGGATTGCCCGTTGATGAAAATATTATTTTACGTGGTTATTTTGAGGAAACACTGGCTTATAGTGAAATGCGAGTGATGCTGTTAAAGGGGATTCCGATTCCGGATGCCTTCTTCTGTGCCAATGACGAAATGGCCTGGGGGTGTATCCGTGCGCTTACGGAAGCAGGACATAAGGTGCCGGATGATGTCAGTGTTTTTGGTTTCGATGATGTTATGCTTTCCGCCTTTTATAATCCTTCGCTTTCCACCATCCATAGCCCTGTTACAGAGCTTGGGAGTGTTAGTGCATCGGAATTATTCCGGATTATGGCACAGGAAGAAAGTAAAATTGGAAGAATCACACGTTTGAAACCAAGTCTTATCGTTCGTGATTCGTGCTCGGTAAGGTTATAAGAAACGAAAGAGGGCGTTGTACCAGGGACAATACTCTCTCAACAATAAGAGGGCACAGGGAACTTTTGTGCTCTATAATCATCAGGAGGTAATAATTGTGGGAAAATATCTTCTACAGGGTGATACCTACATCTTGAAAGATTTTGATCAGCTGCCTGCTTTCTCAAGCTTTCTTCCCGGATTGGCAGGAATTAAAGGTATCCCATTATGGGTTTATTATACAAATCGCGGACAGGGAATCAACAGCTTTGGTATACATAATAAAAACAATGCAATCATGGAGTTCAATCCGGCTAATACAGCGTATGAGAACACAGGTATTAAAGGTTATAGAACCTTTATTAAATGCAATGGTAACTATTTTGAACCATTTTTTACTTTGGATTCTAGTGCAGAACGTAACTTACATATTCGCAAAAACAGCCTTATGCTGGAGGAAATCAATCCGAAGCAGGGACTAAAGATAACAGTGAACTATTTCGTATTACCAGAGGATAGTATCGGTGCCTTGGTAAGAAAGGTTCAGATTGAAAATCTGGATTGTGTGGAGAAAGAAATTGAACTGATCGATGGTTTGCCTAAGATTATTCCATATGGAATTAAGAACGGCGAATATAAAGAGATGTCCAACCTGTTAAAAAGCTGGACAGAGATTAAAAATACAGAGAATCTGGCACCTCTCTATACCCTGAGAGCCTCCAGTGATGATTCTGCTGAAGTTAACGAAATTGAAGGCGGTTATTATTATGTGGCTGTTAAGGATGGGAAAATACAACCGGTAATTTATGATGCTGAGGTAGTATTTGATTATGATACGTCCTTGGTTAATCCGGTGTCTTTCTTAAATCAACCAATATCTGAAATTAAAACCCTGGAACAGTGTTTTTATAACAAAGTGCCTTGTGGCTTTACGCCTCTTAGCTTTGTACTAAAAGAAGGTGAGACCAGTAGCTTTGCTTCTTACACTGGTTTTACTGATTCAATAGATCAATTGAATGAAAAGGTAATGGAATTTTGTTCCAGGGATTTTCTGGGTAATAAGGAAGCAATGGCGGATGAACTGGTGAATCAGCTAACAGGAGATATTAAGACCCATACAGCAGTGCCGTTATTTGATCAATATATGGAACAGAATTATTTAGATAATTTTCTTCGTGGAGGGTATCCCTTTATTTTTAATAAGGATACAAATAAATCCGTGGTTCATCTCTTTAGTAGAAAGCACGGAGACCCGGAAAGAGATTATAACTTCTTCTCCATCGCAGGTGAATACTATTCCCAGGGTAATGGTAATTTCCGTGATGTGAATCAGAACAGAAGAAATGATGTGTTCTTCAAGAAAGAGATTGGAGCCTTCAATATAAAAACCTTTTTTAGTCTTATTCAAATCGACGGGTTTAATCCTTTAGAAGTGCGTCCCTCTACGTTTCATATTAAATCGGAGGCAAGGAATGAGATAGAGACCCTGCTTCAGACGAATGTACATAGTAATGTGGAGAAGCTTAAGAAAATAATAAGCCAGTCCTTCACACCGGGACAGATTGCCAACTGTATTGCTAAATATCATATTGAGGTAGCGTGTACAGAGGATACCTTAATTGAGAAAATCTTGGAAAACAGCGAGCAAAATATCGAAGCCGGTTTTGGTGAGGGATATTGGAGTGACCATTGGGATTACAATATGGATCTCATTGATAACTATTTGACCATCTATCCGGAGAAACAGAAGGAGCTGCTTTTTGGAGATAACAGCTATCGTTTTTATGATAGTCCTGCCAGAGTATTACCCCGCAGCGAAAGATACGTAATTAGTAAGAATGAGGTTAGACAATACGGGGCATTGAGTCATGATGATGAGAAGCAAAGCAGAGAGGGATTTCGTAAGAACGGCACGAATTGGCTTCATACTGAGAACGGTGATTATGCGGTCACTACCTTAATGGGTAAACTAATATCCCTGGCTCTGAATAAGTTTTCCTCCCTGGATTCCTACGGCATGGGTGTTGAGATGGATGGAGGCAAACCGGGTTGGAATGACGCTATGAACGGATTGCCCGGTCTTTTCGGTAGTGGTATGGCGGAAACCTTCGAATTAAAACGAATGATTTCCTTCATCCTTACTTCTGTCACCGGAGTAGATACACTAACGCTTCCAACAGAAATAGCAGACTTTTTGAGAAAGGTATTTTCAACCTTAACAGCAGCAGAGAATGAGGGCTGGAGCGATTTTACCTATTGGGATAAGGTTTCCACTCTTCGGGAACAATACCGAGAACAAGTGCGTTTTACCATCAGTGGTTCAACGGTTGAGATTGGTACAAAGGAATTAGTTGAAATCTTCCGCGCTTTTATAGAAAAGCTTGACAAAGGGATTCATAAGGCTTGTACCTTTGGTGAGGGTATCGTACCCACCTATTTTACCTTCCGTGCAACAGAATATGAAGCAGAGTTGGATGCTGAGGGTAATAAGGTAATGAGTCATTACGGCTTGCCTAAAGCAAAAATTCATGCTTTTAAAGTTCAACCTCTACCAGCATTCCTGGAGGGACCTACAAAGATGCTATTTAACCTAAAGGATGCAGAGGCTGCTTTGAATCTATATAAGAATGTCCGTAGCAGCGATCTGTTTGATCGAAAGCTTGGCATGTACAAAACCAGTGTCTCCATCGATCAGGTATCTATGGAAAATGGTCGTATCCGTGCTTTTACGCCGGGCTGGCTGGAACGAGAAAGTATTTTCTTACATATGGAATACAAATATCTGGTATCTATGCTAAAAGCGGGTTTATATGATCAGTATTATGATGATATTAAGAGCGCTTTGGTAGTTTTTCGTGATCCGGCTGAGTATGGAAGAAGTATTCTTGAGAACTCCTCCTTCTTAGCTTCCAGTGTAAATCCGAATCCAAAGGTACACGGCAGAGGCTTTGTGGCTAGACTTTCCGGTTCAACTACGGAAGCAATCAGCTTATGGATTCTCATGTTCATGGGAGAAAGAATTTTCACTTGGAATCAAGATACCTTGGAGCTTAACTTTGAGCCAAAGCTCGCGGGATGGATGTTTGATGATAATGGGAATGCATCCTTCACCTTCCTTTCCCAATGTAAGGTGACGTATCATAATCCAAGCCATAAAGCAACTTATGGTGAGGAGGCTGCTAAAATCACTAAGATTGTAATTGTTGATACCATGGAGGAAATTCAGGAACCAATCTTAAGGGGAAGTCTGGCAGAACAAGTTCGCAGCGGTGAAATAAAAGAAATTATAGTTCATCTGAATTAAAGGAGACTAACTATATGAGCCGGTTCTTAAAAGCGGAAGGAAAATATCTTAGAAATAATTATGGAACAGGAGATATCGTAACACTGAGAGGAACGAACGTAGGGGGCTGGCAAGTGATGGAACGCTGGATGTGCCCGACGGATGGAGAAGATCAGAAGACGATGATAAAGACCTTTACAGAACGTTTTGGTAAAGAGATAGCAGAAGAACTAATTAAGATATATGAGAATGCCTGGTGGCAGGAGCAGGATTTTAATAATGTGAAGGAGTTGAATTTTAATGTCCTAAGACTCCCTTTCAGTTATCTGAACTTATTGGATGAGGAAGGAAAGCTTCGGGAAGATACCTTAGCCGTTTATGATTGGTTTGTAGAAGAATGTGAGAAGAGAGACATTTATGTCATTCTGGACTTACATGCCGCGCCGGGTTCGCAAAACGGAAGGGATCATTCCGGTGATACCAGTGGTTCGAAGTTATATTCCCAGGGCCAATATCAGGATTTAACCGTGTCCTTATGGGAACAGCTGGCACAACATTATAAAGGAAATCCTACCATTGCTGGCTATGATCTTCTCAATGAGCCCGAGGGTAATGAGGAGGAAAGAATCCATTGGGGACCGTTACTTTTTCCTTTCTATGACCGATTGTATCAAGCAATACGTGCCATCGATCCGGATCATCTCATCATCTTTGAGGCAATCTGGGAACCAACGGATATGATTGATCCAAGTACTTATAACTGGGAGAATGTGATGTATCAATATCATTGTTATGGGTGGAATGGTATTGATGATGTAGAGGAGCAGAAACATTTTACGGATTCTAAAGTAATCATGATGAACCAGACAAACTTTAATGTACCAGTGTTGATA
>JAFACO010000042.1 GCA_023425485.1 Bacillota bacterium | reverse complement strand
AAGCTAGGTAATCCGGTAGGTGGCGAAATGATTCAGGGTATGGAAAGTTCCAAGGAGGTTGGAGCAACGCTGGTGTTAGCGGATCGTAAAATTCAAACTACTTTTCTGCGTATCTGGAGAAAACTTAATTTCTGGGATAAGTCAAAATTAATTGGTAGTCTGTTGTTTACCTCAGAGGATGATACGGATATTACTAGTGATGATTTGAGCAAGCTTTTAGAAGAAGATATGATAGAGGCAGCAATGTCTGGTTTAAAAAAGGAATTTCCTAAGGTTGGAGAAATTCTTATCAGTGAAAGAGATCAGTACTTGGCAGCTAAGATTAAGGAAGCCCCGGGTAAGAAGATTGTAGCAGTTCTTGGTGGCGGACATGTACCTGGAATTAAGCAGGAGATATTCAAGGAGCAGGATATTGAAGCTATTTCGGTGGTTCCACCAAAAAGCTCCTTTTCAAAGATTGCAGGTTGGATTATTCCTGCAATTATTACTGGCCTGCTGGTATATTCCTTTGTTATGAATTTTCAAACAGGACTACAACAACTATCTGCATGGATTTTATGGACAGGTGTACTTGCAGCAGCTTTCACTGCGGTGTCTCTAGCACATCCACTTAGTATACTTACCTCTTTTGTAGCGGCCCCATTAACCACCTTACACCCGTTACTTGCTTGTGGTTGGTTTACTGGAATTGTTGAAGCATTTATTAAGAAACCTACCGTAAAAGATGTAGAAAATATTCAGACAGATATATTCACAATTAAAGGGTTTTTCACAAACCGTTTATTAAAAACTGTTTTAGTTATGTTTATGGCTAATTTGGGAGCATCCATAGGTACCTTTATCGCTGGAACGAGTTTAATTAAAAGTTTATTCTAAACGATATTTTTAATCAAAATAAAAGCGTATAAATTAAATTTTATAATAGGAGTACGATTACCGCAGGGGAGTTGTACTCCTATTATTTTTACGTGAAGGTGCATTGTAGGTATTAAAATTTATACGTTATTGCAGGAAGATTATAGATTAATTTTAATTGACAGCTTTACAAAACTGGTATATTATATGATATAAATATTGAATTAATATTCAATGAATTTTGATTCAATATAATATAAAATAATTTATTTAAATAAAAAATAGAGGTTATAAAATGGGAATCAGAGAAGAACAAAAAGAGCAAAGAAGAATGGAAATATTGAACGCGGGACTGGAGTTATTTGTTATAAAAGGATATATGGAGACCAAAATCTCTGATATAGCAAAGAAGGTTTCCATGAGCACAGGGCTGCTATTTCACTATTTTGAATCAAAAGAAAAACTATATATGGAATTAGTTCTGATGGGCCTGGAAGGTACAAAATATCCAACACAGCAAATATATGAATCGGCTATTTTGTATTTTGAGCAATTTACAGAACAGTTATTTACAATGATGAAAGTACAGCCATATATTGCAAAAGTGTTTGTACTAATGGCACAGGCTCAACGAAGTGAGGGTACTCCAAAGGAAATACGAGAAATAGCTTTGCAGGTAGATACCATTGAGAGATTTATTCCAATTGTAGAGCGGGGACAAAGGGAAGGCTCCATACGTGCAGGTGATGCGAGAACATTATCCATTGCATTTTGGTGCAGCATTCAGGGAATTGCAGAATTATATGCGATGCAACCTGATATGACACTTCCAGAACCTGGATGGATTGTAGATATTGTAAGAGGAGAAAGGAAGTTATGAAAAAGATAGTAATTATCGGCGGAGGCATTGCAGGCTTAAGTGCAGGGATCTATGCCCGGAAAGCTGGATATGATGTGGATATCTATGAGAAAAATTCCCTTGCTGGTGGACAATGTATGGGCTGGAATCGAAAACAGCACCATATTGACAATTGCATTCACTGGTTAACAGGGACGAAGGAAACGTCTGGACTAAGAAAAGTGTGGGAAGACATCGGGGCGCTAAACCCAAATAATGAGTTTGTTCAAAATGAAGTATTTTATACCAGCAAGGTTGGAGAAGAAAGCGCAACACTATGGAAGGATTTAGATAGGACCAAGAGAGAGCTTTTGCTACTTGCTCCTGAGGATAGGATAGAAATTAATAAATTTATTAAGCATGTAGAATACGCTAAATGCTGTGATGTACCAGTAGAAATGCCGATGGATTTTATGAAGCTTTATGATTATTATAAATTGGGTAAATCAATGTCAGGCATGCCAAAGGTGATGAAGGAATACGGGAAAATATCAATTGAAGATTTAGCGAAGAGGTTTACACATCCAGTTTTAAAGACATTAATGTCTGATTATATGCCAAAGGAATACCAAGCCTCAGCTTTTATAGTTTCCTATGCGACTGTAGTCAGTGGCAACGGAGAAGTTCCTAAAGAGGGGTCCCTTGCTATGACAAATCGGATTATTGCAAAATTCAAAGAACTTGGTGGAAGGTTGTATTGCAATAGTAATGTAAGGAGAGTTGTTATTAAGGATAAGAATGCAGTTGGAATAGAATTAAGCAAGGATAGTAGAATAGTCGATGCGGATTATGTGATTAGTGCTACTGATACCAGTGAAATGTTTACTAATTTAATTGGTAAGAATTATATGAATAAAAAATGGAGAACAAGTTATGGTGATGAACAAAAATATCCATTAATAAGTGGTTTTCAAGTGGCTTATTCCATAGACAAGGATTTATTTCATTATTTTGATACTGTGTTTTTTGACTGTGAACCTTTTCAAATCAATAATAAAAGCTTCAACAGAATGTCTGTTAAGCCCTACCAATATGAACCTGACTTTGCCCCGGATGGAAAAATTGTTTTACAAATGAATATAGCACAATATGATGATGATTATAGATACTGGAAAGCAATGAATGAAGAAGAATATCAAAATACAAAAAGTGAACTGGCAGAAGTAATAAAAAATAGATTAATAGGGCAGTTCCCTGACTTACAGAATCACATCGAACTATTGGATTGCTGGACGCCACTGACCTATGAAAGATATTGCAATTCCTATCATGGAGCATATATGAGTTTTATTACAAGAAAGGATGTAAAGTCTTTTCATGTGAAAGGTACAATTGACGGATTATCAAATGTGTTTATTGCAAGTCAATGGATTATGGCACCAGGAGGGCTGCCTGTGGCAGCAGCCGCTGGAAAGTTTGCAGTACAGCGAATGTTAAAAAGAGAGAAGCGAAGCTATAAAATCTAGAGAGGGATTGACCATATGCAATGCTTAATGGTATCGTATAGGAAGAGTATAATTTAAGAGGTAAATAGTAATGAAAATTGAAACAGATGATTTAATTATTCGTTATTTTGAGCTAAGTGATGAAAATGATTTGTGTGAATATATGTTACAACGAGTTTCTGCTGAATTTGAAGCCTACCCGGATTTTACTGTACTTAAAGCAAAAGAAACGATAGAGTTTAGAGTACATAGTGATGAGTTCTACGCCATAGAATTAAAAGAAGAGCGTAAAGTGATTGGTAACATTTATCTGGGAAATAGAAATTTTAATACAAGAGAGCTCGGGTATGTTTTAAATGAGAACTATCAAAATAGGGGTTATGGAAGTGTTGCCAGCAAGGCGATTATTGATTATTTCTTTCAGCAAGGTGTACACAGAATTTATGCGGAGTGTGCTCCTCAAAACACTTCTTCCTGGAAACTCATGGAGAAGATAGGAATGAGGCGGGAGGCATACTTTAGGAAAAATGTATC
The DNA here is from genome assembly GCA_023425485.1 of Bacillota bacterium. Lineage (GTDB taxonomy): Bacteria > Bacillota > Clostridia > Lachnospirales > Lachnospiraceae > Mobilitalea. The sequence goes on along the minus strand of JAFACO010000042.1, from coordinate 1,708 downwards.
CTTCCGACAGGATGAAAATGGTCAACCTATCTATTGGGATACCTATGTTTATGCATTGCTAAATCCATCAGACGAAAAATCAATAAATGCTTAATCAGGGAATGCTTTGTAGGGTAGTTCATAAGCAATTACATAAAAAAGGAAGTATGAGAATGAAAGATATTATTTTTGTAGAACCCGTTTTTAAATCAATGGTTTGGGGTGGGAATAAGTTAAGAACTGAATTTGATTATGAAATACCGGATGATCATACAGGAGAGTGCTGGGCAATCAGTGCTCATAGAAATGGTGACTGTACAGTAAAGAAGGGGGAATATCAGGGCAAGACCTTAAGCTGGCTGTGGGATAATCACAGAGAGTTGTTTGGTAATCTTAAAGGAGAGGTATTTCCGCTGCTTATAAAAATTATTGATGCCAAAAATCACCTTAGTATTCAAGTCCATCCTGACGATGAATATGCCAAAGCCAATGAAAATGGGGCACTTGGAAAGACAGAATGCTGGTATATTCTTGATTGTGAGCCGGAGGGTGAGATTGTTATCGGCCATAATGCAAAGGATAAACAGGAGCTGAAAGACTTGATAGCTCTTGAAAAGTGGGATAAGCTAATTAGGACACAAAAAATTTCCAGGGGCGATTTCTTTCAAATTGAACCAGGAACGGTCCATGCGATTAAAAAGGGTACGATGATTTTAGAAACGCAGCAAAACAGTGATATTACCTATCGCCTGTATGATTATGGCAGATTGGAGAACGGCAAGCCAAGGGAACTGCACCTGGAGAAAAGTATTGATGTAATAAAATGTCCTCATACGGAGATAAGTACAGAAAGTAGTTCTAGTGAGACAGAAAAAGACGTAACTACTTTAATTGAATGTAAATATTACAGTGTTCAAAAGATTAGGGTGGATGGACATAAGGAACTTAACTACGATTCTAATTTTTGTAATGTAAGCGTGATTGAAGGAAGCGGTATGATTGATGGTAATCCTATCAAAAAGGGAGACCATTTTATTCTACCATCGGGGTATGGGCCTTGTCATATAACTGGAGAATTAGATATCATTCTTTCCTATCTAACATAGAGTAAGGAAGAAAGAGGATTGCTTTCCATTTTACTTAAAAATTAGTATATGAGATTCTTATTAATTAAAGTGCTTAATGAAAGCTACATTAAAACAATATAAATGAAAAAGACCAAATAAAAACTTCTTATAGTACACAGTGAGATAATGTGTGGAAGCTGTTATTTGGTCTTTCTTATAAGCGGAAACAATTGCTTATGCTATTGCTTATAGTTTAAACATAGAGATTGATTTTTGCATTTCTTCTGCTAACGTGGACAAGCTTTCACTGGATTGTGCAATCTCATTCATGGAAGCGGTTTGTTCTTCTATGGAAGCGGTAGCTTCTTGTGTACCAGCTGCGTTTTCTTCAGAAATTGCAGATAGATTTTCAATGATACCAACGATTTCATCTTTCTTAATACCCATTTCATTACTGGATTGATTTAGTGTGTCAAGTAATTGATTCAACTGTTCTATTGTTTTTGCAATACCTTCAAATTTATTATTAGTTGAATTAACACTGGTTGTCTGTTCTTCCAAATTAGTACCAACTTCTTCCATGGTTTTAACAGCATATTCACTCTTACCTATTAATTCTTCAATATCTTTAATAATTTCACCTGTAAAACGGTTGGCTTGTT
>JAFACO010000136.1 GCA_023425485.1 Bacillota bacterium | reverse complement strand
TGTACTTATTTTCTTTAAATACACAAACTTTTTAATGGGTAATTTATTTGGACTGTTTGGTGTGGAATCTCCTTTTGTGCAAATCATACTTCCAATTGGAGTGTCCTTTAACTCCTTTCAGTCCATTTCCTATGCAATAGATGTATATAGAGGTACCACGAGCTGTGAGAAAACCTTTTATAATTACCTTGCTTATACCACCTTATTTCCACAGATTATCGCTGGGCCAATTGTACGGTATGTGACGGTTGAGAACGATTTGGATGATCACAGACTGACGCAGGATAGTTTTTCTTTGGGCATGCGCCGTTTTACCATTGGTCTAGCCAAGAAAGTACTGATTGCTAATAACACTGGGCTATTATGGAGCCAAATATCCAGCGGTACTGCAGGTGAAGGTTCCGTTCTCTTATACTGGATTGGAATTATAGCCTACACTTTTCAGATTTACTTTGATTTCTCGGGTTATTCTGACATGGCAATCGGTCTGGCGAGAATCTTTGGTCTAACCTTTGATGAAAATTTCAACTATCCCTATATCTCTAAAAGTATCACAGAATTCTGGCGTCGATGGCATATTACCCTGGGTTCCTGGTTCCGTGATTATGTGTACATCCCACTTGGTGGAAATCGATGCTCAAAAGTCAAACATCTAAGAAATTTAGTGATTGTCTGGGCATTAACGGGTTTTTGGCATGGAGCCTCCTGGAATTTTATCTTTTGGGGACTATATTTTGCGATTATCTTAATTGCTGAAAAGTATTATGTTTTAAAAATTCTTGACCGATTACCAAGAGTGTTTCGACACCTGTATACGATTTTCCTGGTTATGATAAGTTGGGTAATTTTTTATTTTGAAGACCTTTCTGCAATGAAAGATTATCTAAAAGGAATGTTTGGGTTAACGGGAGTGCCATTTTATAATAATCAGAGTTTATATTATTTGATTGGCTATGGTGTCATTTTTATCCTGGCTGCATACTTTTCAACACCTCATTTTAAGAAGGTAATTGTCTTTGCAGAAACCTCCAATAGTAAAAGTGTATTTACAGGTGCCACAGTAGCGTATTTATTGGTGTTTGCAGGATGTATTGCTTATTTGGTAGGAAGTACGTACAATCCATTTTTGTATTTTAGATTCTAAGAAAGGGATGAGAGGAAATGAATAGGAAGTTTACTTTTAATAGAATATTCTTTCTGGTATTTACCGTATTGTGGTCTGCCTTTATCCTATGGAATCTGATTACACCGGCTAAAATTTTTTCCGAGAATGAAAATAGATATCTGGCTGCAATACCGGATTTCACCTTTGACAAATTTATAAAAGGTGACTATATGAATGGGATAAATGATTATATTAACGATCAATTTGTTCTGCGTGATGATTGGATTAGTATAAAAACAATGCTGGAGAGAGCTATGCTTAAGCAGGATATTAATTCTGTCTATTTTGCAAAAGATGGCTATCTTATTGAAAAACATAACAGTAAGGATGTATCGGAGAAACTTTCAGAAAAGAACAAAGAGTATTTAGTTCAGTTTGTAGATAAATACTTATCTAAGCTTGGAAAAGAGCGAGTTAAAGCTATATTAGTACCAACTGCATCTGAAATACTAACAGATAAGTTGCCGCTCTTTGCTACAGGTTACGACCAGAATAACTATATGGATCAATTAATTGCATCTCTGCCAAAAGGAACCTTTCTCGATCTTAGAGATACGTTAGGAAAGCATAAGGAAGAATATATATACTATCGAACAGATCATCATTGGACTGCACTGGGTGCTTATTATGCTTATGAACAATTGTGTAAGGAGATAGGGATTGAGGCAATCGAGCGAGATCAGTTTGATATCAGCTTAGCTACGAATGAATTTTATGGTACCCTACACTCCAAGGTTAATGTAAAAGTTAAACCAGATGATATATACTTGTATCATATGAAAGAGGATATGGGTTATCAATTGATATATAATTTAACGGACAAAACTAATTCCCTATATGACTATAGTAAATTGGAAGGAAAAGATAAGTATTCGGTTTATATGGGAGGAAATAATCCTGTTGTTGAAATTGAAACTAATAATATGAATGGAAGAAAACTTTTGGTCATAAAGGATTCCTTTGCGCATTCCTTTGTACCCTTTGCAGTAAATCACTTTGAAAAGACTTATATGATTGATTTTCGTTACTTTAATGGAAACGTGGAAGCGTACATGGAGGAGAATGGAATTACAGATGTACTTGTACTATATAATACTATGAGTTTTGTGAAGGATGATTACCTTGCTAAGTTGATAAAATGATATTATCAATTCTAAAGCAAGAGATGGTACAGGTCGAAAGAGATATTATTATAAAGAATTTATGCTACAAAATGCCTAGGGGTTTAGGAAAATAAAGGTGGATATTTAATGATATAATGCTATAATATTTACATGAAATAGAAATGTAAATGAATTAATAATAATTGTAATAATAAAAATATGATTAGAATCAGCACGCATAAGATGGAATGCATAAATCTGACAGTAAATTGACAGCAAGTTAAGCAGCTCTGATTAAGGTAAATACATGTGTAGTTACTTCTTTGCAAAGATGGGGATAATTTTATGGCATTTATATTATCATTATTTGTGATTGGTTTACTAATAACTTATTATTACATTAATCATGTATTGGAGCATGAGTGTCCTGTATGTGGAAGTAAAAAGCGTTGGAGTGCACATTACTTTGGTATTAAGAAAGACTATGTGGATTTATATTGTTCTAAATGCTACCAATCCTTATATAATCCGACAACAGGAGAGTGTACTACTTTTACGACACCACAACATTTTCATTAAGGTTATTTAATAGATAGAATTTTAGTAGTTGAGTTTCAAGTAGTTTGAAACTCAACTATTTTTATATAACAGGAAATTTCTCGAAATTTCCTGTTATATAAAAGCCCTTCGGGCTAATGATGCGCAGCTACGCGCGAGGAGCAAAAGTTGTGCATTAAAAGTTTTGGAACGCGAGAGTGTGCATAGCACACTTTTTGTACTAACAGTTCTGCTTAATCGAGCTTATGGCTGAACTGTTACGTGTATATAGGCAAACTATGGAGTTTTAATGCATTATTATTCCAACTATGCTTGTTGACAGTTAGAATAAATAATGCAATAATAGATTCTACAAGGTAAATAGTTACATAAAAAGCATTTTATATAAAGTATTTATAGTAAGTTTAACGTAAAACATACCTACCTGTTTTTACAATATGAGAAGGTAAAAGCAAATAAGAGTTAAAGCAAAGTTATTAAAAGTAAAAATATAAATATGAAAAGTGGAGGAATACATGCAAAGAAATAAAAAGCTTATTATGGGTTGCTTAATTATTTCAGTAATAATAGGGATAGGGATAATAACTTTATTGATTAAAACCTTGGTATTGGACCAAACAGGAATAAGGGAAAGTCTAAATCAAAATCAAGGCAATACGAATAAAATCATTGAACTAAATCCAGATATAGATTATAGTAAATTGGATGCTGTGTTAGAAAAAGTACCGGAGCATTACAATATTCGTTTGAGCAAAACCTGGGCATCCGATTTAAAGGAGCTTTTAGATTATGTTGACCTTAATAAAAGCACTATGACACAGGAGCTGGTGGATGCTTATGCACTGGACATTGAAAAGGCACTTAAGTTTATCTATCCGTTATCCGAAATTCCTCAACTTTATATTAAACACAACGAAGGAGTAATAACTAGAGAATATACTTCAATTTCAGTTGCTGTATTGGATAAAGAAGGTGGTAAATTTGAGGATATCATCGATGAAACCGCAGAGCTTAAAATCCGAGGAAACTCTTCTACAGAGGTAGCAAAAAAGACGTATACCATTAAATTTTCAGAGAAACAAGACGTACTAGGTATGGGAAAGGCAAAAAAATGGGCGCTTATTGCAAATGCCTTTGACAAATCCCTGATGCGAAATAAAATGGTATTCGATTTTGCAAAGAATATAGGACTGGAATACACACCAGATTGTACTTTTGTAGACTTATATTTAAATGGAAGATATATGGGAAATTATTTAATTACAGAGGTAGTGGAAGAAGCAGCTACAAGAGTAGATATTGATTCAGAAAATGGTGATTTTCTAATTGAGAGAGAATATGAAAGAGTTGATGAGGGTACAACTTACTTTAAAACTCCTATCTTTGGATATCGATTCGGAATTAATGAACCGGAAGTAGTCAGTGATGAGCAATTAGAGATAATTACTGAGTTCTTCAGGAAGGTAGAACAAGCCATACAGGACAGAGATTGGGAGCTTTTTACCAGCTACGTTGACGAAAGGTCTTATATCGATTTTTATATTACCAATGAATTGTTTAAAGTGGTAGATATTGATTATTCTTCTACAAGATTTTATATAAAAGATGGGAAGTTATATGGAGGACCGCCTTGGGATAATGATTTATCCTCGGGAAATGCAGAAGAGAACTTTTACTATGATTACAATTATCATGAGGGATTTGGTCCAAATTCAAGTTATTTAGGATTATGGTGCAACAAGAATTTATATAGTTATTGTTATGAGTTTCCAGAGTTTAAAGAAGCATTAAGTAGAAGATACCTGGAACTTCAGAAGGATATCGTCAATTTGTATGAAGATAATTCTTTAGGAAAGAATCAAATAGACCTTCTCGTAGAAAGGTTTGGCAAATCCTTTGAACGAAATTTTACCAATACAGGCTGGGGATTTGTAAATGATTTTATACTTGAACGAGTTCCGGAAAGTACCTTTGAAGGTAATGTGGAATATCTGAGAGATTGGCTTAAAAAGAGAAATGAGTATTTATTAACTATTATAGGATAAAGGTTTAAAATGAGTAAAACAGGTTTTAATAATTATAAAATAAGTAATGAGATAAAAAGAGCAATTAAGGGGCTAGAGTTCAAAAACCCCACAATTGTTCAGGAGCGTGTTATTCCTTTAGCCTTAGAAAACAGGGACTTATTCGTAGCCGCACAGACAGGAAGTGGAAAAACAGCCGCATATGCAATACCAATCTGTGAACAAATTGACTGGCTGGAGAACAAACCACAGGTACTTGTGTTAACGCCAACCAGGGAGCTTGCTGTGCAAGTAAAAGAGGATTTTACAGATATCGGTAGATTTAAACGAATTAAAGCGGCAGCTATTTTTGGAAGACACCCTTTTGCCCTAGAAAAGACTGAATTAAAGCAAAAGACCCATGTGGTTGCAGGTACTCCAGGGC
>JAFACO010000123.1 GCA_023425485.1 Bacillota bacterium | reverse complement strand
CCATAGAAGCAGGCAGGTTGCTTTGCGGCATTCATCATATTATCGTCCCAGTCATTAAAGAAGGAAAAGGCGTAGGTTGGACTACCAGATGGTGTGTTAGGCATTGCAGTTTGCATATCTTTAAGAACAGGTAGCAGGTCTTCAAGGGTTGACATTTGAGGATAACCAATGGAGGAATAAATATCCCATCGTAGATATGGTCCAAAGGTTAATTCAGGCCCTTCACTGGAGGTAGTTGCTGGAAGGGTTGAAATCTCGGTAGGAATAGCAAAGATACCCGATTGTGACATTTTGTCATTTAAAAGACTAATGGCTGTCTGGTACTGCATGATAGGCTTGTCCTCAATATAATCTCGCATATCAATGATAAGATCCTCATCAACTAAGGATTGTAACTCTCCATTTTCTGCACTACATATGATTAAATCACCCAGATTACCTGAAGCAGAGCGCATTTCTAATAATGTGCTTCCGCCTGTGGATACATTGGGAGCAATGATGTTTAATTCCATATTAAACTTATCTTTTACTATTTTACCAAACCACCCGGATTGTATGCCTTGATAATTTGAAGTGGAAACAAACACATCGATAACCAGGGGTTCCTTATATACAGTTTTTGATTCGGATTTAGATAATCCACCAGAGCAGGCAGCCGCAGACATTAGGCTGACGGAAATAGCTGTAATTATAAAAAAGCGAAATTTTCTTATCATAGAAAAACTATTCCTTTCGTGGCACCTGTAAACTGGGGGATACAGGCGTAAATTTACGTATGAAAAATTTCAAACTGCCTCGATTAATAAAAACTGTTAATTTGGGTGTAAAATGGCTAAGCGTCTTTTGTACTCTTTTGTGATAAATTCTTATACTGTCTTGGAGTAATGGACTTGGCTTTGTGAAATACTTTAATAAAGTAGCTAATATCGTTAAATCCACAGTTTAATGCAACTTCGGTTATAGCCAGATTTGTTTCTGACAATTGTTCACAGGCGCATTCAATCCGATAATAGTTCAGATATTCCGTGGGTGTATATCTTGTCATTTTTCTAAAAAACCGACAAAAGTAACGTGGACTAAGGCCAGCAACGTTTGCCATCTGCTCAAGCGTTAAGGCTTCTGTATAGTGTTCCTCAATATATTGTAAAACATCCTTAAAACGATTTAACTGTAAAGAAGAAGTATTGGTCGGAGCACTATTTATGGAATAGTACTGTTTTTCAAATACCAGGCCTAATAACAGGAACAAGGAGCCCTGAGTTAAAAACTCATAACCAGGTTGTTTCTCTGACATCGCACGAAAGAGAACATCCAGTGAATTTTTTAATACATCCTTATGCGCTGATAAGTTAAAGTCTACTATAAGTTCACCACGTATTAGCTGATTTATTTGTTTTCGGCATAGTTTGTTATTACCCAACAGTAATTTTAAATCAAAAACGATACACTCATAGACACAGTCAAACGGATTTCCACCATGAAGAGTACCTCCGGGGAGAAATAGAATGTCATCGGTAGCTGCAGTTATAGAATTGCCATCAATTGTAAACTGGAAGGAACCTGACAAAATACGAATAATTTCACATTCTGGATGCCAATGATAGGGCATCTGGTAACGGGGATGACTAGACTCCACATGATAATAATCGATAGGAAAATCAAAGGTACCCTGCTGTTTATCTTCTCTATAATCTATATATTTCACTAACTGCACCCCTATTATAAAAAGTGAATATTGTTTTATTTTTATGTAATTATAACACAAGCATTAAGGCAAGTGCAATTATATAATAGAGGTATCATAAAATAAATTCATTTAATAAACTTATTATACAAGAGCTGGAATAGAAAAGGAAGATGGATTTTGATTAATTTATTGATAGTCCTTAACTTTATAGCAGTATTTAAATACGTTTTAAGCCGTGAAACGGCAGAAGGAGAATACGATGGCAAAAAACAGATTAATAGGAGATTACCCAGTAATTGGTATCCGACCAACCATTGATGGTCGCAGAGGAGAAGTAAAAGTTCGTGAATCTCTGGAAGATCAAACGATGGATATGGCGAGAGCAGCAGCTGAACTGTTACAAAGTAGTTTGCGCTATTCCAATGGTGAACCTGTAAAGGTTGTAATAGCAGATACCACAATTGGTCGAGTAGCTGAAAGTGCAGCTTGTGCATCAAAATTTAAAAAAGAAGGTGTGGACATTACAATTACGGTTACACCTTGTTGGTGCTATGGAGCCGAGACCATGGATATGGACCCTATGACGATTAAAGCAGTATGGGGCTTTAATGGGACAGAACGGCCAGGTGCAGTTTATTTGGCATCCGTCCTTGCAACTCATGCACAGAAGGGACTTCCGGCTTTTGGTATCTATGGTCACGATGTTCAGAATGCGGAGGATACCTCCATCCCTGAAGATGTTAAAGAGAAGTTATTACGATTTGGACGTGCGGCAGTGGCGGCAGCCAGCATGAGAGGTAAATCTTATCTTCAGATTGGATCCATTTGTATGGGTATTGGTGGCTCTATCATAGACCCGGCCTTTATAGAAGAATATCTGGGTATGCGAGTGGAATCCGTGGATGAAGTAGAAATTATCAGAAGAATGACAGAAGGCATTTATAATCCAGAGGAATATCAGAGAGCTCTTACATGGACAAAGAAATATTGTCAGGAAGGCTTTGATAAAAATAAGCCCAAGTTCCAGAAATCCAGAGCACAAAAGGATTCCGACTGGGAATTCGTTGTTAAGATGATGGTAATTATGAAGGACTTGATGAATGGAAATCAAAACCTGCCAAAGGGCTGTGAGGAAGAGATGGCAGGGCATAATGCAATTGCAACAGGATTTCAGGGACAGAGACAGTGGACGGACTTTTATCCAAATGCAGACTTTGCAGAAGCGCTTATGAATACCTCCTTTGACTGGGAAGGTGTAAGAGAACCATATATTTTGGCGACGGAAAATGACGTATTAAATGGTATAGGTATGTTATTCATGAAGCTGCTGACAAACCGTGCACAGATTTTTGCAGATGTGCGTACTTATTGGAGCCCCGAAGCGGTAAGAAAGGTAACAGGCTATGAACTGGAAGGAGCTGCAAAAGAGGCAGGTGGATTTATTCATCTGATCAATTCCGGTGCGGCTTGTCTTGATGGTAATGGAGAGGCAAAGGACGAGAATGGAAATGGTGTTATAAAGCCCTGGTATGAAGTGACAGATCAGGATCAAGAGGCAATTTTAAAGGCAACCACCTTTAATGCAGCAGACACTGGCTACTTTAGAGGTGGCGGTTATTCCTCCAGATTTCTTACCAGAGCAGAGATGCCGGTAACCATGATACGATTAAATTTAATTAAAGGTTTGGGACCTGCACTTCAAATTGCAGAAGGCTGGACAGTTAATTTACCAGAAGAAGTATCGGATGTTCTCTGGAAGCGTACGGACTACACCTGGCCCTGTACTTGGTTTGCTCCAAGAACAGCCGGTGAAGGAGCGTTTAAAACTGCATATGAGGTAATGAATAACTGGGGAGCTAACCACGGAGCAATTTCCTATGGTCATGTAGGAGCAGACTTAATATCCTTATGTTCCATGCTTCGAATTCCAGTGTCCATGCATAATGTCTCAGAGGATTTAATATTCCGACCAGCGTCCTGGAATGCGTTTGGAATGGATAAGGAAGGTCAGGATTACAGAGCTTGTCAGGCCTATGGACCACTATACAAATAAGGAGAGGTCGAAGGTGCAAAAATACTATTTGGCAATTGATATAGGCGCCTCCAGTGGTAGACATATATTGGGAAGTGTAATTAATAAAAAGATATACCTTGAGGAGGTATATCGCTTTGAAAATTCCATGGAAGAAATAGAGGGCACGTACTGCTGGAATACAGAAAAAATTTTCAATCACATTCTGGAAGGAATGAAAAAATGCAAAGAGATAGGTAAAATTCCGGTTAGTGTTGGAATTGACACCTGGGGTGTTGATTTTGTCCTGCTTGATAAGCAAGAGAAACGTCTCGGTGAGGCGGTGGGATATCGTGATCAACGAACCAAGGAAATGCCTTCACTGCTATCAAAAATAATATCAGAACAAGAGATATATCAAAGAACAGGAATTCAGAGCCAGGTATATAACACCCTTTATCAGCTAATGTCCTTACAAGAATCAGTATATCGGGCTACTTCGGACAACAATTTGCTTTCTTACCAGAAGAAGATAAATTTACTAGAACAAGCAGAGAGTTTGCTCTTTACCCCTGATTACTATCATTTCTTATTAAGCGGTGTAAAGTGTCAGGAATATACCATTGCATCAACAAGTATGCTCCTAAATGCCCATACCAACACCTGGGATTATGAGTTAATAGAACAGTTAGAGCTACCTAAGCATCTGTTTAAAGAACTTACCCTGCCGGGCACGGTGATTGGAGAACTATTACCAAAGATCAGAGAGGAAGTTGGATATAACAGTCTTGTTGTTGCCCCTGCCGCACATGATACTGCCTCAGCAGTAGCAGCAATACCAAGTACCGAAAAGGATGTGCTCTATATTAGTTCGGGAACCTGGTCCTTAATGGGAATTGAAGCGGAGGAACCTAATTGTTCTGAGGCATGTAGAAGAGCTGGCTTCACCAATGAAGGTGGTTATAATCATCGACATCGAATTCTAAAAAATATAATGGGACTATGGATGATTCAATCTGTACGTAAAGAGATTGCCAAAGAACTGTCCTATGCAGAGATTTGTACTGGGGCTGAAAAGGAAACAATCACTTCAATTGTAGATTGTAATGATGAGAGCTTTCTTGCACCAGCGAGTATGGTTCAGGCGGTTCAGGAGTTCTGCCAACGATCAAATCAGCAAATACCGGAAGGTATTTATGAACTGGCAGCGGTAATTTATAATAGTCTTGCAAAATGTTATGCGTCTTCTTTATATGAAATTGAACTGCTTACTGGTAAACAATACAATAAAATTCATATTATTGGAGGAGGCTCAAACGCCACCTATTTAAATGAATTGACTGCAAAATACACTGGCAGAGAAGTTGCTGCCGGACCAGGTGAAGCTACGGCCATAGGCAATCTTATTGTACAAATGATAGCTGCAAAGGAATTTACTACCTTAGAGGAAGGTAGAAAGTGTATATAAGTTAAGTTGTTTATTATCCTAATAAGAAACATATTCATATGTAGTATAAGAATCTCATAGAATAAAACAAAGCATTTAAAGGACTACTAAAAAAATGAGATTTCTTATCTATATATCGGATTATATAATTCCATTTTTATTCTTTTATATTGTCGGCATGGGGCTTTTATCAAAACAAAATGTATTTGATGATTTTATAACAGGAGCTAAGGATGGATTTAAGCTGGTACTAGATATTTTACCTACCTTAATTGGACTTATGGTGGCTATTGGCATCTTAAGAGCTTCGGGAGCGTTGCAAATTGTGTCGGATCTTCTGCAACCACTAACCGACCTGCTGCATTTTCCTTCGGAAGCAGTACCGCTGGTTATTATTAAGATGTTTTCTTCTTCCGCCGCAACAAGCTTGCTGCTGGATATCTACAAGGAGCATGGTCCGGATTCCTATCTGGGAAGGTTAACAAGCATCATAATGAGTAGTACTGAGACGATTTTCTATACGTTAGCAGTTTATTTTATGGCAGCAGGAGTAAAGAAAACCAGATATACCTTAATTGGTTGCTTAATAGCAACCATAAGCGGTATTGCAGCTAGTACAATTATTACAAATTTGGTTTTTTAATACAAGGATTTTGGTTTAAATGTCAAAATATTCATTTTAATTATTAGGTTGAATAGGTTTACGACTTTTGATACATTAATATTGATGCTTACATGTCTCAGAATTTGGTTACATAAAATGTAGTAATTATCACATACTAACCTCACAGCGAATAAGTCGCTTTATCATAGATTTAAGCTAATGATTAGGTAAAATGCAATACTATGAGGTGAGTTATGGATCAGGATAAACGCGAAAAGAACAGACAAAAGAAAGAACAGGAAAAGATGAATTCTGTTACGAATTCTGTAAAGCCTGAAAATCAAAATCAAACACACAATGCAAGAAAAGAAGGAGTCGGAAGACAGAACTTCAAGTATAGGGATCAATAAGGAAAAGTGGCTGCCGCATTTTGTGGTGGCCACTTTTACGATATAAGTGAAATGCTGATTTATTCTCAATGTTATAGACTAGGCTAGTTGAACTGTAACAGAATATCAATGTGCTTATAACCGCTAATCATAATAGCAGGTTGTCATAGTAAAGAAGCTATTGTATAATGGGTAGGATATTAAAAGACTTACCTGCTAATAATTAATTGAAATGTCAGGGACAATGAATAGAACTAAATTGAGAGTACGAGGTTAGGACATGATTTTTGAAACACACGCCCATTATGACGATGAGGCATTTGATATAGACAGAGACTCTTTGCTAGAACAATTTCCAAAGAATGGTATAGATTACATTGTTAATATTTGTGCTGAGCTTAATTCAGTACAGAAGGTATTAGAACTTGCGGATCAATACCCCTATGTATATGCTGCGGTAGGAATTCATCCCAGTAATTGTGGGGAACTGAATGAAGAAAATTTTGCATGGGTAAAAGAAATGGCGCAGCACTCAAAAAGTGTTGCAATTGGAGAGATTGGTCTAGACTATTATTGGGATACGCCAGAGCGTCAGATACAGAAGGAATGGTTTAGCAGACAGATGGATTTAGCAAAGGAGTTAAAGCTCCCAATGGTAATTCATAGTCGTGATGCAGCCAATGATACCTACCAGATGATGAAAGAGGCAAAAGCAGATTCTGTAGGAGCAATCATTCATTGCTTTGGGTATGGGGTAGAACAAGCCAGACAATATCTTAATATGGGATTTTATTTGGGTATTGGCGGAGTGCTTACCTTTACTAATGGTAAGAAGCTTAAGGAAGTAGTGGAATATGCTCCTTTAGAACAACTGGTGCTAGAAACAGACAGCCCCTATCTGGCTCCGGTACCGCATAGAGGTACAAGGAATAACTCCAATAATTTAACCTATGTTGCAAAAGAAATAGCAAGAATTAAACAGGTGGATTATGACACAGTTCTTCAAGTAACCTATGAAAATGCAAAAAGATTTTATAATATATGATTTGAAAGGATATGTATGGCACAGCTTGGAAATCCAAAGAACACGATTGAAGTATTAAATAAATATAAGTTTGTTTTTCAAAAGAAATTTGGACAAAACTTTCTGATTGATACCCATGTACTCGATAAAATTGTACAAGCCGCAGAAATCACGAAAGATGATTTTGTTTTAGAAATTGGGCCGGGAATTGGGACACTGACTCAGTATCTGTGTGAAAATGCCAGAGAGGTTGTGGCGGTGGAGATTGACAGAATGTTGATACCCATTCTTGAAGATACTCTTTCGGAATACGACAATGTCTCCATTATAAACAATGATATCTTAAAGCTGGATATTAATGCGCTGGTTCAAGAACGAAATCAGGGAAGACCTATTAAAGTAGTAGCTAACCTGCCATATTATATTACAACACCAATTATTATGGATTTGTTTGAGCGACAACTCCCTTTGATTAATATTACGGTTATGGTGCAAAGAGAGGTAGCGGATAGAATGCAGGCGTCACCTGGCACTAAGGACTATGGCGCCTTATCCCTTGCAGTTCAGTATTATGCGAAACCATATATTGCAGCTAATGTTCCGCCAAATTGTTTTATGCCTCGTCCGAATGTTGGGTCGGCAGTTATAAAATTAACCACCCATGAGAAGCCCATCATTGATGTTAAGGATGAAAGATTAATGTTTCGGTTAATTCGTGCCTCCTTTAATCAAAGAAGAAAGACACTGGTTAACGGACTGAATAATTCTCCGGAATTGTCTTTTTCAAAGGAAGAGATTTTGCAGGCACTGGAACGGATAGGAATGATTGAGAATATACGTGGAGAAGCACTTTCTC
Organism: Bacillota bacterium; assembly: GCA_023425485.1. GTDB lineage: Bacteria > Bacillota > Clostridia > Lachnospirales > Lachnospiraceae > Mobilitalea. The sequence continues at coordinate 3,813 of JAFACO010000123.1, read as the reverse complement.
TCGAGGAGTTTGCTAAGTTAACAAATTCATTATTAAGTAAATGACGCGCAGCCCTATAGGCATTATACAGAGAAGGTTGAGTTGACAATAAAAATGCTGGTGATTAGACACAAGAAAAAGTCTGGTTACCAGCATTTTTTAGAAGATAGATAAAAGGCTTCTATTTCCAGCAATAATCGTATCGGTTGCATTGGTAAAATGACTTTGATTTGGAATAATGGTACGACCTTTCGAATATATTGAATAGAATTATTTAACCCAAGGTATGAGAAAGTGAGGGAGTGATTATTGTGGCTGATTATAAAAGAATGGTATCTTATATGTATCAATATGAAAACGGAGTAAAAAGAAAAAATGTTGGGTATGCCCGAATAGAAGCAAAAGGCGGCCAATGTAAAATTACATTACATATGCAGCTTCTTGGTCAATTAGATAGCATTTTCCCAACCTACCTAATTCAAAGAAACCAGCAGAATATGGAATTGGTGTACTTGGGAGATACTATGCTGAAGAATCAAATTATGGATAGTAGACTTCTTGCGAATGAAGCAAATATTATGAATTCGGGCCATACACTAGCTGATATGGGTGGGCTATTGTTGTTTTTAAATGATAATGTTTTCTTTGCAACAGAATGGGATGATAAACCCATTTTAGCAAAAGAGGTTCTAGAAGCCCTAAAACCAAGCAATAATAGTTCAAAGGAACAGGTTGAGTTAGAAAATATGGAGGTTGCTAATTTAGATCATAAAAGTACGATTAGCAATAATAACCGAGAGACTACAAAGAGCCAGGCAGAAAACAATAGAGAACAACCAACAGGAGAAAATAATCAGACAGAAGAAAATGATCAAACGGAGGCGGACACACGTATTATTACAGAGATTCAAGAACCTCCGGAGCAAATAGAGGATATAGTTAATCAAGGACAGGAAATGTTGGAAGATATCCTTGAGGATATTTCAGAGCAATTAACTTTGGAAGAGGAGTTATCACTTCCTAAATATAAATTACCCAGAGGCTGGAAGACTTTTGAGAGACAAAATCAACCATTTATAGAAGACGAAAGTCAGAAAGGGCAGACAGAAGATAACCAGCAGAATCCTTCGAACTTTGAACAGAATTTTTCTACTAATATGCAGCAGGATTTTATTCAAGATTATCTTCAGAATATTCAAACAGAAAAGCTGGAGACGCAGGAGGACTTTCGCGAGGATGTAGATGAAATTGAGCAAGATGAAATATTTGAGCAAGTTGAAAAACTCGAGGAATGTGAAATAATTCAGGAAGTTGAAATGCTCGAGGAAGATGAAATATTTGAAGACGATGAAATACCTGAAGACGACACAGAAGGAACAGAGGAATTGGAAGATAACCATATACTAGAGTCCATGGATACGACTGAATTAGAGGCGGCTGAGATGCGAAAGGAACCCGCAACAGCAACCTATTTGTTTGAAAAACAACAAAGAATTAACCCTTTTGAGGATAATGAGATTCTCCTGTGTGTAAAAATTGAACCCAAAGACATCGGTTTACTACCCAAAGAGCTTTGGACACTAAGTAGTAATAGCTTTTTGCTGCATGGCTTCTATTGCTACCATCATTTAATTTTTGCTAAAATGCAGGGCGTCAATGGACCAAGATATGTTTTAGGGATACCCGGAATTTTTCATAACCGTGAAAAATTTATGGCAAAAATGTTTGGGTTTGAAAGCTTCAAGTCCATTCGCAGAAGAGATGTGAGGCAAGGAGATTTTGGTTATTGGTACTTAACAGTAAATTTCTAAGATAAATGATAAGGATTTAAAAGGGAATATTGCTTATGATCCTTCCATTCACCATTAATAAGAGCAAAGCCTCTTGAGATACCTTCATAGTCAAAGGAAAGCCTCTCTAACAGTTGTTGGGAGGCTATATTTTCGGGCATAGTATGAGCCTCGATACGGTGCATTTGGTAATCCCTGAAAAGCAAGTGAATGGTAGATTGAATACTTTCAAAAGCATAGCCCTTATGTTGGTGTTTCGTGGCAAACTTATAACCAAGACTGCAACTATAGTAGGGTTCTCTTGCTATTCTTTGAAAGCAAAGGGAACCTATTATTTCATCAGGACAATCCTTTAAGAATATCCAGAAACGAAGAAGTTTACCTTCCTGCATTTGTGCATGTTCTGCAGTAAGAGAAGCTGTATGATATGCAAGAGTATAAAAAGTATTACTTCGTAAGGGTTCCCAGGGTTCAAAAGCACTCTTATTTTCTTGATAGAAGGTTAAGACCATTGAAGCCGCATCATTGCTTAAGGTCTTTAATATCAATCGATCTGTTTCATAGGACTTATTCATAGCAGCAAATCCTTTCCGTGCTAAAATTTATTACATAACACCACGCAAAAATACATTGGTTATATAGGGTTTTAGTAGATTGGAGAATTCAATTAAGGTATCCGTTGTATGAGGGTTAAGTCCAGTTTGTATCATGTCAGAGGAGTCTTTGTAGCTTTGCAGATAATAAGCGGTTGCTCCATTTATCCATTTACCAATGGAGACAATATCCTCTAGGGTATGAAATTCTTTTACGAGGGTTGTTCTAAATTCGTAGGCAATGGAAGATGTAAGTAGAAAATCAACGCTTTCATTTATTTTATCCAAAGCGAAAGCAGGAATACCTGTGGTAAGAGCATATTTTTCTTTAGAGTTTTTAATATCCATTGCAGCATAGTCAATAAGACTTTCCTTAGCCAAATGTTTTAGCATAGAGGGGTTAGTACCATTCGTATCAAGCTTAACCTTTAGCCCCATAGATTTAATTTCTTCAATCAAGGCTGGAAGCTCTGAATACAAGGTGGGTTCCCCTCCTGTAATGCACACACCTTCTAAGATATGCTTTCTGCTGTAAAGTGCAGATAGAACAGTTTCTTGGGGTATTGCATTTTCAGAGACTACCTTGGTTACCAAAGAGGCATTATGACAGAAAGGGCAACGCATATTACAGCCAGCAAGAAATATAGTAGCAGCAATATGACCCGGATAATCCAAAAGAGTTAGTTTTTGAAAGCCATGGATTTGCATGTTGTCACCTCATAAGTGATATGTTAAAATCATCATATCAGATGAAAAGGGTCAAGTCTAGAAGCAAAGGAATATTCGTAATGGAGAATGAAAAATATATGCGTGAAGCCCTGAAAGAGGCAAAAAAGGCAATTCGCCTTGGAGAGGTGCCAATCGGGTGCGTCATCGTATATGAAGATAAAATAATTGGAAGAGGCTATAATAAAAGAAATACAAAAAAGACAACATTAGCGCATGCAGAATTAATCGCAATAGAGAAGGCAAGTAAGGTCCTGGGGGATTGGCGGTTGGAGAATTGTACCATGTATATTACCCTTGAACCCTGCCAAATGTGTTCTGGTGCAATAGTACAAGCAAGGGTGAAAAAGGTAGTGATTGGAACTATGAATCCCAAAGCAGGTTGTGCAGGATCTGTACTTAATATTTTGCAAATGAAGGAATTTAATCATCAGGTGGAAATGGAAATTGGTATCCTGGAAGAGGAATGTACAAAGGTCCTGCAATCATTTTTTAAAGAACTTAGAGTGCGCAATAAAATGGAAAAGCTTGAGGGTTGACATTTATACTTAAAAATTATATACTTGGCATACAGCTTTTTTGGAATAAACAAAGAAATTTTAAATAAAATAGTTATAATGAATTAGTCATAAAATTTCCGTGCAGCCGGGGAGATAGCGGTGCCCTGTACCTGCAATCCGCTACAGCAGGGGTGATGTTCTGCCTAGGGTGACTTACTGTAGGGC
>JAFACO010000096.1 GCA_023425485.1 Bacillota bacterium | reverse complement strand
TCATGTGGCCTTACACGGATAAAAGTCAACATAATAAATACTGCAATTGCTGCTGTTAAAACATCAATAAAAAAGATATTTTCTAGTGGTGCAACTAACATGAGTGCCCCGCTAACCATTGGTGATAACAATAAAATAAGCGATTGAATACTTCCATTAATACCGTTAACCTTAGTCAGTTTATCTTCCGGAACAATTTGTGGAAGAAAAGCATTCACTGCTGGTGATTGTATTCCACCACCAATTGCCCTAACAGAGGATATCACAAACAAAAGCCAAATGAATTTAAACCCATTCATATAAAGAAGGGCTAAGATTAAGGTAGAAGCTGCTATCATCGTATCGGAAAAAACAATCAGTAGCTTACGATTGTACCGGTCAGCCCATACTCCAGCAATCGGGGACAGGAAAAACGTAGGAAGAAATCCACAAATTATTGAGATTGTCATCATGATGCCTGACTTTGTTTCTAACGTAATGTACCACATTATTGCATATTGAACTAAGGATGAGCCAAATAAAGAAATTGTTTGACTTGTTAAAAACAAGATAACATTCTTTTTCCAGTTCTCTTTCATTAAATTTACCATGCCTTTCTTAAACCTGCTATCTTTTTGCAGATGTAGTTTATATAATATTGAATTCATTTATCACTTGATTACTAGATCCTTTATATTAAAGAGTGAATATTAATTGTAATAAAAACTCAGCTTATTTGCAAGGATAATAAGCTCAACTACTTTGTAATTTACTCTATTTCACGTACATTTTACATTATTCTTAGATAACTGTATAAATATTCTTAAACAATTCTTCTAAATCTTAAGGGTAACTGAAAGTTCCATATAGTTTCATCCATTTTTTAATAATTCTTCATTTTATTATAAAATTTACATCGCTAAAAAACGAGCTTTTTCCAAGGCTTTAAACGTTCTCTCTCATTTTAATCTATAAAGTTGTTTTAATTTTCTTAATTTTTCCTTATAAATAATTAATATATACTATTAGTAAAATTAATAAGATTTTTTTCAAAAACACTAATATTTATGTAGAAATCTGTTGACATATGTGCTATACTACTCGAGATAAATATTAAGGAGGGTAATACGTTGGAAAACAAAAAAATCATTCAAGTGGAAGATAAGGTACCGATGAAACTAATGTTCCCGCTGTCTCTTCAGCACATGTTCGCTATGTTTGGCGCATCAGTTTTAGTTCCTATTATCTTCGGTATCAATCCATCAGTCGTACTGTTAATGAACGGTATCGGCACATTATTATTTATTCTTATTACGAAAGGCAAAGCACCGGCTTATTTAGGCTCCAGCTTTGCTTTTCTTGCGCCTGCAGGTCTTGTAATCGATAAATGGGGTTATCAAGATGCGCTTGGTGGTTTTATAGCAGTAGGTTTTGCACTCTGTGTACTTGCTTTCATTATTTACAAGTTCGGAGTAAAGTGGATTGATATTGTTCTTCCAGCAGCAGCTATGGGTCCTGTTGTTGCATTGATTGGTTTGGAGCTTGCTTCAACTGCCGCTGATACAGCAGGTCTACTTATTACAGAGAAAAATCCTGTAATAGACCCCAAAAACGTAATAGTATTCCTTGTTACACTAGCTTTTGCAGTATTAGGTAATGTACTTTTCCGTAAATTCTTTGCAGTAATACCTATCTTAATCTCAATTATTGCTGGTTATGTAACTGCACTCATTACTAAAGTTGTTACTCCTGAAACTGTTATGGATGCTTTAAAATCTAGCTTTTTTGTAGTGCCAAATTTCCAGGCTCCACATTTTAATCTTGAAGCAATTCTAATGATCTTCCCTGTTATTCTGGTTCTTGCTTCCGAACACATCGGACATCAGATTGTAACAAGTAAAATCGTTGAGAAAGATCTCCTTAAGAATCCTGGTTTACATCGTTCTATGTTAGCAGATGGTGTTTCTACCATGCTTTCTGGTTTTGTAGGGGCAGTACCTACAACAACCTATGGTGAAAACATTGGTGTTATGGCGATGACAAAGGTATATTCCGTAAGAGTAATTGGCGGAGCTGCACTTCTTTCTATCATTGCTTCGGTTATTGGTCCTGTCGCTGCTCTTATTCAGACCATCCCTAATCCAGTAATTGGCGGTATCTCCTTCCTCCTTTACGGTATGATCGGTGCTTCCGGTATCCGCGTTATGGTAGATGGACAAGTTGACTATGGCCGCAGCCGTAATCTTACCTTAACTTCTGTTGTATTTGTTACCGGTTTATCCGGTGTAGCTTTCAATATGGGCGAAGTAACCTTAAAAGGTATGGTACTAGCTACAATTGTTGGTATGGTTTTATCCCTTCTGTTCTTTATTTTCGACAAATTCAAGTTAACAAACGACAGAGAATAATTCATAAAATAATATTTCTTACTTAAAATATCCCCCTGCTTATGTTTGACTTCTTCCAAAAACAAAAAACTTGGAATACAGTTCAAGCTTAACAGGGGGATTTATTTTGCCTTTCTATATATGATTTTTAACAGATTATATTTAAGATGACTATAATTACTTTAATATTGCAGCATCAGACTATTTTTCCATATAGTAGCCCATCATAATACTGTTCTTCTATGAAATAATGATCCTTCAACCTTCCTTCTAAAACATATCCATTTCTCTCTAGAATTCTAGCTGATCCTATATTCACATCCACAACAGCTGCATGAAGTTTATGTAGATGAAGCTTTTCAAATGCATAGTCACTTAATAATGCTAAACTCTCCGAACCATACCCTTTACCCCAATAATCTTTATGAAATACATATCCAATCTCAGCTTTATTTGCTTCTTTGTCAAAGTCAAAAATCATTACGGTACCAATAACCTTATTTGTTTCCTTTAAAACAACTGATGCATATAAATGAGTTTCATCTGCTTCCCGCTTTAACATCACTTGAATGAAATTACTGGTCTCCTCCAGAGTATTCATTAAACGCCATCCAATAAAGCGTGAAACCTCTTTATCCGAGGCATACGCATGTATCTCTTTCGAATCCGCTGCGTTTAACTGTTGAAAACGGATGTTCTTACCCTCTAACGTGTGAAAAAGATTCATTTATTCTTTATCTCCCTTACTTAAATTATTATAGTATAATCGCGTTTTATTTGTTATTTTAAATTAAAAATGCTAGAATGGCAAACCACAATTACTATTCTATACAGTTATTATTACTTGAAAAAACACAGCATGCTAAGATATCCTCTTTTACATGCTGTGTATGTATCATTTACTTTATAATAACGTATCCTTAACAATTTGAGTTAAAATGGAAGCTGTTTTATCCACACCGAATCTACTGCTATCAATCATAACGTTATAACCGCTATAAGCATTCTCAATGTCTTTACCATAACGCAAACGATATTTCTCTCTTGCCATATCAACTTCTTTTATCATTTTCTTCGCTGTTTTAGGGTCCATTTTTAAGGTTTCAATACAGTTATGTAATCTCCATTCATATGGTGCATAGACGTAGATATTCAAACATCTTGGATGATCCTTTAATATACTGCTCGCACATCGTCCTACAATGATACAGGATTCTTTCTTGGTGAGATCTCGTATAATATTGGTTTGTACCTCAAAAATTTCATCCTGAAAGTTGGTAATCCCTATGCCTAACGGATACTTTCTTTGAAAGAAGGAGGAGCTAGCACTTTCTTCTTCATTACTAATCAAAGGTATTGGCTGCCCCATACGTTTCGAGGTTTCTTCTACGATATCTCTGTCATAGTATTCAATCTTAAGTTCCTCAGACATTTTCTTTGCAATTGTTCGTCCTAAACTGGCAAACTGTCTTGAAATAGTAATTGCGTAATTCTCCATGCACATTCTCCATTCTTATGAAAAACATATAACGTAAGCATAAATATCTTTCATTATGATACCTACGAAGCCTTAAGTAAAGCTTATTATTGGAAGTAAATCTTACTACAGGGTTGGTGTCATCCTCGCCTTTAAGGCTCTACGCTTTTGAATATAGCGTACCACTGAGGATAATGAAAAGTTAATAATGAAATATATTAATGCAGCAAAACCAAACAATACAAAAACGTCTGATACATTAATTTTTCCGGTCCCATTATAGATATAGGCTGAGGTTAAAAGAGTCTTAACTTTTGACATCAACTCAATTACTGCAATATTTGCCAGGTAAGAAGAATCCTTAATTGTTGTTATAATTTGACTAATTAAGGTAGGAATAATATTCCTGTAAGCTTGTGGCAATACAATATAAACCATGATCTGCACCGTATGGAACCCTTGTGATCGACCGGCTTCAAATTGTCCGCTAGGTACTGAGTTTAAACCTCCTCTAACGATTTCTGCAATTACAGAAGAGGTAAATAGAATTAATGCAGTTGCAGCTTTAAATAACAACGTAACCTCAACAGAGGTTAGTCCAAACATTTTTCTAGATAGAAATCCAGGAAATTGCAAAGACACGAATATAACAATCCAGAGCATTAAAGGAGTATTACGAAAAATTTCAATATATGCGGTAGCCACCCACTTTAGCGGTTTTGTATATACAGATATACAATAATTACGAACCAATGCAAGTATGGAACCAATTACCACACCAAAACCAACCGCCACAACAGAAATAATCAATGTAAAGGCAATTCCTTTTAATAGAAAAATTAAAATATTATAATCCTTTAGAATTGAGATACTAGATTCAAAATAGCTCATAGTTACCGTACCTCCCCTTCTCCACCAGTTTTAAGATTAATCGTTCTCTGCTCACGTTTCTTTAAGGAGGTTTCCCATGCACTTGCCAGCGTTGATAGTGGAAAGCATATAACAAAAAACATGAGGCCACAAACAAAATACGCTTGCGAATAAGATCCTCCGGTTTGTGCACCTGTAACGAAACTATAAGTGAGTGAAATTAAATCTGCCCCACCGATAATATAAAGACAGGAGGTGTTCTTTATCAAATTAACCACCTGATTTACCATAGGAGGCAAGATTATCTTAATACTTTGAGGCAGGATAATATAATACATTCTTCCTACATAGGTAAAACCCTGGGATTGTGCTGCTTCAAATTGACCTTTTGGAATTGATCCAATTCCAGCACGAACTACTTCTGAAACATATGCTCCATGATAGATACCCAACGAGATAATACCTGTTGGTATAATACCAATACTGTTACCGGAGTATGCCAGAGCAAAATATAAGAAACACAATTGAAGAATGAGCGGAGTATTTTGAATTATCTCTACATAAATACGGCTAATAACTTCCAGCCACCGCTTCCCACTTGTGGCCATTAAGCCAAAGATGATGCCTAAAACTAAGGAAATAAGTAGGGCAAACACTGCCATTCTACAGGTATTCCATAATCCCAATAAAAATGTGGATTTGAATATCCATACTTTCTCCCAAGCGTCTGGAGAGAAAAAACCTTCCATTCGTAATACCTCCTATTATTAGTATAGAAAGTACTGTTGTAATAGAAACTCAAAGAAAAGAATGTAGATTAGTTCCCTAATATGCATTCTTTTCTTTCTCTAATCCCTATATTCAACAACTACTTAGAATACTCAATTATTAACCGATTAGTTTAATTTATTGTCTGCTATTAATCCTTCTATAGTACCATCAGCGAGCCAACCAGTAACAAGTTCTTCAACAACAGCTGAAATGCCTGCACCTTTTTTCGTAGCTACACCATAATCCTGTGGTGAAAACTTATCTGATATGTAGGATCTTGTATCTGTGCTATAAACTGCTAAGATTGACTTATCAACACAGAAGGCATCAACTTCACCAGCACTCAATGCAATTGAAATACTTGGGTAATCATCATATTGGTTGAAGGAAATACCCTCTGTCCAAGTAGCTGGGTCAAAGGTTTCCGCGTTAAAATTGTCTCCGTTGATAAATCCACCTTCAATCATTGCACTAACCAAAGCCTTTGCAGAAGTGGAACCGGAAGAAACGCCTACCTTCTTATCAACTAAGCCTTCCAAACTTGTAATACCGGATTCACTTTCAACCAATACTGTAACGAAGTCTGTGAAATATGGTGTGGAGAAATCCCAACTTTCTTTTCTCTCATCAGTAATTGTAAAGGTAGCCAATACACAATCCAAATCACCTGAATCTAAAAGCTGAGTACGTGTAGCTGCTGTAACAGCAGTAAACTCAACATCAACACCTAATTCTTCTGCAATCTT
>JAFACO010000089.1 GCA_023425485.1 Bacillota bacterium | reverse complement strand
TTGAAAGTAAATAAACAGAATTATAGGACGCTTCACCAACTGCCGTTACAGATGCCACCTTATCCTCACCAAATTCTTTTCCATAAGCTTCTAGGAAGGTCTTATTCGCTTGAGAATCAATGGAGTTAAAGTAATTTACAGAAGCATAGGTTCCCACTGCTGCGGTTCCAAGGGCAGTGGAGAAGGATTCATCCATAATGAAAGATGCAATGGTATATTTGTTTGATAAGCCTGCTGCCGCAAACTGTGTATAGAAGGCGGTACCGCTGTCACCATTTAAATTCGCATAAATAACACAGCCATCATCACCGCAGGTATTCTTAATCTTTGCTATAATATCTGAAAACTCAGTCGTATTGGAGGAAACCAGCTCATTGCCTACAACATTACCTCCCAGCTCATTTACCAATGCATTTGCCTGTTCGTTAATACCAGCTGCATAGGTAGTATCCGTTCCGATTAAGTAGAAATTGTTTGATACATTCTCCAGAAGATAAGGTACAAATAAATCTCCCTGCTGATTAGGTACTGCGCCAGTGTATACTACATACTCATTGGGTGTCTCTCCTTCATAGAAGGTTGGATAAACAAGCGGAATCTCATATTCCTCCAGAACAGGCTCTACGGCTACTCTTGAAGATGAGGTGTAAAGACCTACGATTGCAGTCACCTTATCCTCCAGAATTAACTCCTTTACTACCTTTACCGCCTTATCAGCATCGGTTGCATAATCCTTTACCACATATTCGATCTTCTTACCACTAATTCCGCCCTTCTCATTGATCTGATTAATTGCCAGAACAGCGGAATTATACATACATTCTTCACTGATTGCTGTCCCTCCGGTCAGCGAAAACACCAAACCAAGTTTAATGGTATCCGAGGCTGCATCTTTTTTCCCACATCCGGTGAACACTATCACCAACAGAGCAGACACTAAAAGTAATGATGTCATTTTCTTTACTACTTTCATAATAATTCTCCTTCCTTATACATTGTTTACATTAGTTAAAACTTAACGGTTGCAACAGCTGGGGTCTTTTCCATAATTGTCTTACCATTATGAACAGATAAAATAACAGGGCTTTGGAATCGTATTACTTCATAATCATCCTTTCCATCCAGCAGGATGAAGTTCGCAGGCTTTCCAACTTCAATTCCATAGGACTCTAAGACGCATAGGTTTTTGGCTCCGTTGATTGATATAAAATCCAAGCCATGCTTTAAGTCCTCGTAACCCATCATATGTCCAGTATGAATTCCCATCTCAAGAATTCGTAACAGATTACCTACACCAATCGGATACCAGGGATCAGCGATGGAATCCTGTCCCAGGGCAATATTCATTCCTGCGTCTGATAATTCCTTAATTCTTGTGATGCCCCTTCTCTTAGGGTAAGAATCAAATCTTCCCTGGAGATGCGTACTTTCTGTTGGACAGGAATTAAATCTAATTCCAGATTCCTTCAACAATCGGAATAGCTTGCTGCAATATGCATCATTATAGGAGCCCATGGCACAGGTATGTGCCGCAACAGTTCTGGAGCCCCATCCTCGCTGCCAGGCTTCTGTAGCCAGGCTTTCCAGGCATCTGGACTGTTCATCATCCGTTTCGTCGCAGTGAACATCAACCATCGCATCATATTTTTGCGCTAACTCGAATATAAATTGGATGGACTGGATTCCTAACTCCCTGGTAAATTCATAATGAGGTATCCCTCCGACACAGTTGCTTCCCATATCCATCGCTTTTATCATAAGTTCTTTGCCACCTTTAACGGACATAATACCATTCTGGGGAAAGGCAACAGTCTGAAGCTCTATGATTCCTTTCATCTCTTCCTTTAATTCCTCCAGGGCCTCGACCCCTTTCATGGAAGTCTCTGTTACATCTACATGGGTTCTGACGAACTGGACACCATGCTCTGCCATTAGTCTTAAAGCTGTCTTAGCTCTATCCTTAATCTCTGATACAATGAGAGGTTGTGTTGTCTTATATTCCTGCCAGGTACTAATTCCTTCAAATAAAGTTCCAGACATATTGTAATGAGGAATTCCCGCTGTCAATACACAGTCCAGATGTATATGCGGTTCTACAAAAGGAGGCATGAGCATTCGTCCCTCAGCCAAATAAGCGTCCGCAGGTACCTCCTTCTTTCCTTGTTCTATAATTGAGGTAAAGGTACCCTTTTCGTAAGTCACATCATAAAGACCTTCTCTTCCCCTGATTCTGCATCCTGCTATTACCATGCTTTATCTCCTTCCTGATACTGCTTCTAATCTTTTCATAGTCTGCCTGTACGATAATTCATAGTTGTCCATAGTACTCCAGGGCTTTAAAAATGTTATAAAATTCATTTCTCACTTCTACTGCATTTATATTAGTATCTAAAAGTGTGCTTATCTTTTTTATACGGTTTATCATTGTATTTCTATGGATATACATACTTCTTGAGGTATGAAGGGTATCATTATTACATTTCAGATAGCATTGAAAGGTTCTTACATACTCTGATTTTAATACTTTATCCGCCTCTGTTAAAGGTTGCAGCTTCATCCAGCAATAGGCCAGAATATCCTCCTCCTGCTTCCCAGATAACATCAGTTCAAATAAGGACTGCTCCGTAAAATCCTCATGCTCTCGATTCTTCTCCCTGTCATTAACAATAAATCTTGATATCTCCTGTGTGATATCAATGAGTTTTAAACGAAAGGGCATTTTAAATAACGGAAGGGAATGCTCCTCGGAAAATCTTATAACGGATTTGGGAATGGCTTTGATATAGTCCTCTCCTTGAAGCATAACCACACCGGCGATATCATTTCGGCTTGCTTCCTCCATTAAGGCTAAAAGTCCCTGCTCCGAGTTGTCCTCTTTCGCGCCAATTACGAAAATCAGCTCTCCTCCGTGAATCCATTCCGAGATTGTATCCATATTCTTGATAAATGGCCAGCTAACAGGATGATCCAGCCCCATTCCGCCGCCAAGAAGTTTCAGATTAGTACATATGTCCAGATTCATTATGTCTCTGCAACTTACCATAGACTCTATCCCTCACTTTTATTGCATAAAATAAGCCACCCGCACAGATAGCTAAACACTCCATTGTGCATGTGGCTAATTTTAACGTGTTCCCATCGGGAACACTAAAAAAAGCGTCAGATATCTCTATCCAACGCCCTTGTTATTGTTTACTTTATTATGTTGTGTCTGATTGTATGATAAAAAATCTCATCTGTCAATGTACTCCGTGCACATTTAGAGGACAGTTTCTGGTTTGCTTTTAGTGTTTCTTCAACAATGATTTTTTGGGGAGATAGTCCTCCAAGCATTGTTAAGTCGTGTGCCCTAGGGAATTACTCATATAAATCCTGGATAGCTTCTATCAAAGCAGGAACAACTTGTTTTTTTCTGGACATAATTCCTTTTAAATACATGGAATACTCATCCCCTTCCACTTCAAATGCATCTTGAGCTATCTCCCTTGCCTTTTCTCCATAATAAATCAGCTTTGTAGATTCCTCCAGGATACTGGTTAGCATAAAATATGCAATTTCTGTTTCAGATTCTGTATATTTAGCTTTCATATACTCGGTTATTTTAAGCTTAATGTTTTCTAATTCATCGTTATTGATGGTATTAATCTGTCCGATAAATAAATGTTTATCATCAACATTAAACATTTTAAAATCCTGGTGAAAGATTTCTTCACCCGTTTTTTCCTTCAAATCACTTCCCGCCTTAAACATCTCTTTTGCATATTCTTTACTATCTATGTTTGCAATTTTAGCAAGAGCTTCTGCTGCTGTTCTGTCTATCTCAGTACATGTTACGGAAGAGTAAAGTAAGGTGTCGGATATAATAGCTGAACATAATAAGCCTGCAATATTCGCAGGAATCTCGATTCCCTTTTCGCAAAACATCTGATATATGATAGTAGCTGTACATCCTAAAGGCTGGTTCCGGAAATAGACTGGATTAATGGTTTCAATCGTGCCTAGTCTATGGTGATCAATAATCTCCAGAATTTCAGCTCCCATAATTCCATCCGGAGCTTGACCTTTTTCATTATGATCAACCAGTATTATTTTTTTCTTAGATACATTTAATAAATTTCTTCTGGAAATCACCCCTAAATAGTTTTTGTAATTATCCAACACCGGAAAGTATCTGTGTCTAAACTTAGCCATAACATTTTTTATATCCTCTATATAATCCTCTGTTTGAAAAGAAATTAGATTCTTTGTACACATAAAATACTTGATAGGCATACTTTGATTGATAAGTCTTGCTACCGTATAGGTATCATGCGGGGAGCTGATGATTGTACAGTTATGTTCCTTTGCGATTTTTTTAATGGTCATTGAAACAGACGCACCTTCACACACCACAATACATGCCGCATCCATTTCTATTGCACATAGCTGTGACTCATAGCGATTTCCCAGTATGACCATATCTCCCTTATCGATTAAGTTTTCCATAAGGTCAGGGTTTGCTGCTGCGATTAGGACTTTTCCTTGACTAAAATGTATATCGTCACTGCCCACGACCAATTCTCCGTCAAGTGTTTCAATAATGTTCTTATAATGTGTATCCGCTGTCGACAGAATTCTACTATCATAGATATCCATATAGGACTGGGCAATATCTTCTGTAGTAATCAATCCAATCAGCTTTTTTTCTTGAGTGATAGGAAGTGTTGTCACGTTTAATTCCTTCATTAATGACCAGGCCTTTTTTAATGAGATACCCTGATCAACACCTTCTATCTTCCTTATTTCCATATCTATTACCTGTGTTCCCGCTTCTTTCATAAGTTCCGGTTCTTCCATAGAAAATCGGTTTAATACGAACCTTGTCTCATCACTTAACTTACCGGATCTCATTGGAATATATTCGAAGTCATCTGTTTTATTCTTTAAATAGGCATATGAAATAGCCGAGCAGATTGAATCTGTATCCGGATTCTTGTGTCCTATAACAAAAACCTTTTGTTTTTTCATCCTTAAAGCCTCCTAATCGTTCACTAAAAACACAATATATCTATAGAAAATCTTTGTATTGTTGTTTGTTATACAATATTCTTCTAATTTGTACGGTTCCATCCTTAACTACAAAAAATACAATATAATTCACTATTATGAGGTAACGATATCCCTTTCGTCTTAATACTTCTTCTCTGACAAGTGCACACCTCTTTGGATTGCTTTCTAGCTTAGATATTTCAGATATAATAAGATCATAGTATTTTATTGCAGTTTCAATATAGAACTGATTAAAATACGCAACAATCTCCGCAAGATCACCCTGTGCTTTCCTGTAAATTTTTATCTTATATTGCTCCATTGACTTTACCTCGTAACTCTTTGGCAAATTCAAAGAAATCCAAACCCTCATCATTATCCATGATGTCTTGTTCTGCATCTGTTAATTTTGAATATAGCGATAATTTAGTAACCATCTGTTCATAATCTTCAATAGAAAGAACTGCAAGCTCTCCAACACCATTTTTAGTTATAAATACAGGTTCATGATTCATCTTACAAAATTCAGCAATTTCGTTTGAATTATTACGTAAATCCGATATTGGTCTAATATTTGGCATAGTGTCTCTCCTCTCAAAATTGATGCACTAATAATATCATAATTTTGATACTTAGTAAACAATCCAAAACAAATTAATATTGACCGTTTCGTTGTTACAATTTGCTTAATTGGATTTAAGTAACATAAAAAATGGAGCGTATCACTTACCGATACACTCCACTAAGCTCACAAATTCATATATCGAAACGTATTTTCCAAACACAGTGCACCATATCCCAATGTCCTGTTTGGATAAATACTTTCAATCCTTAATTGCCTGGCTCCATTAATTAAATAAGCCTTCATCTTCTCCCCATAAAGATATGCATCATTACCATTCACAATTCCCCATTGCATCAACAATGCCGCACTTCCGGTAACAAAAGGTGTTGCCATAGACGTTCCCGAGCGAACCGAGTAGCCTCCGCCTGGAGCACAGGAATTAATATCAACACCCGGCGCAACTAGGTCAGGCTTAATCATTAGATTACGGGTAAAGCCTCTACCGGAGAAAGGCGCATAGCTATCTGTGTGAGCATCATAGGCTCCAACGCTGATTGCTCCAAAGGCAGTGGAGGGAACTGTAAGGGTTGTATATTCGCTAGAGGTCAAAAATCTAGTGTCAGGATTTTTTATTCCTCCTGCCGGAAGCCACATATCATAGTTTCCTGTGACAATGCGCCTGGGTACTAACTCAATTCGCCATACACCTGAATTAATGTACCGATTCGTTGGAATTAACTCAATATAAATCTCCTGCTGTTGATTATATGGGGTAGGGTCTCCAA
>JAFACO010000051.1 GCA_023425485.1 Bacillota bacterium | reverse complement strand
CAACTGGAGTATGTCAGTTCGAAGAAGCAGACATAAGTACTATGCTAGATGATGTATGCAGAAGTATTCTGCAGAGGATGAAAGCAGGTGAACAGTAATGATTAAGATTAATAACATAACCAAATCTTATGGAAGTAAGGATAATTCCTTCTCTGTGTTAAAAGGTATAACCCTCGAGATGAAAGAGGAGGATTTCACCGTTATATTAGGACCATCCGGTTCCGGTAAATCAACGTTACTTAATGTTATATCCGGCCTGGAACGACCGGATAGCGGAACAATTCTATATGATTCGGAAGATATTACAGCCTTATCCGATGCTAAGTTAACGTTGTTTCGAAAAAAGAATATCGGTTTCATCTTCCAGCAGTATTATTTACTTCCTAATTTGAATGTGGATAAGAATGTAAAAATGGGGGCCGATTTAACAGGAAACCGGGATTATCGCCAGATAATAGAAGCGGTTGGACTTAGTGATAAAACAAATAAATTTCCCAGTGAACTTAGCGGTGGAGAACAGCAAAGAGTTTCGGTTGCCAGAGCTTTAGCAAAAAAACCAAAGGTTTTGTTTTTAGATGAGCCAACAGGAGCACTGGATGAAGAAACCGGCAGGATGGTTTTAAATTACATATCCCAGCTGCAAAAGGAATATCATTTTTCAATTGTTATGGTAACGCATAATACCAATATTTCAGAAATGGCAAACACGGTGATTAAAATGAACAGCGGAAAAATCATTGAAATTAGCTCCAACGAAAACCAGAAATCTGCTTATGAGATAGGATGGTGACCGTATGATAATTCGCTATAAAGATGCTGCTAAACTTATAGGAGTTTCCATCATCTCTTGCTGTGCTGTTTTTGTTTGTACCTTGTTTTTAAATTTTAATATTGATATTGTTGAAGTAAAAGGATTAATTACCACAGAAGCAATAATGGCATTTTATGATGCGCAGGTATTAATGGGGAAAGTAACAAGTACCGTGAGCGGTGGTTGCTTATTATTAACGTCAGTTATCATGTTGTTTTTCTACATAAAACATTATATCGATGTTCACAAAAAAGAATTAGGTATTTTGAAAGCACTGGGATACTCAAATTTTAGAATAGCAAAAGGATTTTGGGTGTTTGGGTGCAGCGTTTTTATAGGAGCTTCTTTCGGCTTTTGTTCGTCCTTTGCACTTATGCCAACCTTTTATAAAGTTATGAACGAAGACTCCTTGCTTCCAGCAATCCATATGCACTTTAATATTGAACTAGCACTATATCTGGTTGTTTTGCCAACCATTACATTCGCTCTGCTTGCTGTTGTTTATAGCCATCATAAGCTGAAATCCCCTGTATTACAATTACTAAAAGGAAAAAGCACAATAACTTTTAAGAAAAATAAACTGAAAAAACAGCAACATACAGAAATGACATTTTTACAAGAGTTAAAGCACAGTACGGTAAAAAGTCGAGCATCACTTATTTTCTTCATTGCTTTTGCCTCTTTTTGTTATTCTTCTATGATGCAAATGTCCTTTGGTATGGATGAATTATCAAGTACCATGTTTGCAGTCATTATAATTGTCATCGGTCTTATTTTGGCTTGTACTACTTTGTTTTTGGCTATATCAACAGTTGTTAAGGCTAATATACAAACAATTTCTATGATGGGGATATTCGGTTATTCGTCACGCGAATGCAGTGATGCAATCTTGAATGGCTACAGATCTGTTGCTTATATGGGTTTTGTAATTGGAACACTCTATCAGTATGGTTTACTAAAAACAATGCTTTGGTTATACTCCAAATCATTAGAGAATATTCCGGAATATCATTTTGATTTTAAAGCTTTAATCATTGTTCTTATCTCATTTATATTTACATATGAAACAATTATGTTCTGTTACGCTGCAAGAATAAAGAAGATTACCATTAAGGAAATTATGTTTCCGTAATTGTGGTGTCAGAAAGAAAAGCATGATATCTGAATAGAAAAGAAGGAAAAACATACTATCCTAAATGTACTGTTCTTCCTTCTTTTTTTATATCTATAATCATTTTATGCGTTACCAAATTCGGACAATACCAGTTCCTTGTTACGGTCCAGAGCCATCTGAATGCTCCAGCGATTTACAAATAAAAGCAAAGGGTTGCCCTTTAAATCTTTAATTTTCTTCGTATCCGAGGACACACTTAATTTCGTTACATCAATATTCTTATTTTCGATCCAACGAATGTACTCATAGCCTAACGTCTCCATACGAATTTCCACACCGTACTCCGATTCCAGACGGAATTTCAACACATCAAATTGCAGAACACCAACTACACCTACAATAATCTCCTCCATACCAGTGTTATACTCCTGGAAGATCTGAATTGCACCTTCCTGCGCAATCTGGGAAATACCCTTTAAAAATTGTTTTCTCTTCATGGTATCTACTTGACGTATTTTTGCAAAATGTTCCGGTGAGAACGTAGGAATACCTTCATAGGTGAACTTCTGGTCAGCGGAACAAAGGGTATCACCAATGGAAAAGATACCGGGGTCAAACACACCGATAATATCTCCAGCATAGGCTTCTTCAATTATGGTTCGCTCGGAAGCCATCAGCTGTTGCGGCTGGGATAATCGAATTTTCTTATTTCCCTGAACATGATTTACTTCCATGCCGGCAGTGAACTTACCCGAACAAATTCTCATAAACGCAATTCTGTCTCTATGTGCTTTATTCATATTTGCCTGAATTTTAAATACAAAAGCGGAGAACTCGTTGGTCAATGGATCTATCTTACCCTCGGAAGAATTTCTAGGAAGAGGAGAAGTTGTCATATCCAAATATTGTTCTAAGAATGCCTCTACACCGAAGTTAGTTAATGCGGAACCAAAAAATACTGGAGTCAGCTTGCCGGATAAAACTTCATCTATATCAAACTCACTGCTTGCTCCGTCAATTAATTCAATTTCCTCAGTTAAGATATCATGATTGTCTTTTCCTATTAAAGCATCAAGTCCCGGATCGCCCAGTTCTACCTCAATGGTATCCACTTCTTTCTGACCATTGTTCGCAGCATAAAAACGTGAAATATGCTTTGATTTACGATCATATACACCTTTAAAATTTTTACCCGATCCAATTGGCCAATTCATTGGACAGGTACGAATACCAAGCACGGTTTCGATATCATCCAAAAGCTCAAAGGTATTTCTTGCTTCACGATCCAGCTTATTAATAAAAGTAAAGATTGGTATATTTCGCATTACACATACTTTGAACAACTTTTTCGTCTGATTCTCAACACCTTTCGAAGCATCGATTACCATGACAGCGGAATCGGCTGCCATCAGTGTACGATAGGTATCCTCTGAGAAATCCTGATGCCCCGGTGTATCCAATATATTAATGCAGTAGTCTCCATAGTTAAATTGCATTACAGATGAGGTTACGGAGATACCACGCTGTTTTTCAATTTCCATCCAGTCAGATACAGCAAGTCTTTCTGTCTTTTTTCCTTTTACAGAACCAGCCAGGTTGATTGCTCCACCATATAATAGAAGCTTTTCTGTTAGTGTTGTCTTACCAGCATCCGGGTGCGATATGATTGCAAAGGTACGTCTTTTCTTTATCTCTTCAGCATAATTATTCAAAATAAATCCTCCAAACTAGTGTATCTTCTACTCGTTTTAATCATGTCAACAGTATGCTGTATTTCATCTAATTATAAACGCACAAAAATTTTACGCAACGGAACAAACTTTACCATCGCGTAAAATGTGTTGTCATGAATTAGCACAACGAACCCTGTAACCTTGCAAGCTCGTTGTGCCACTTATCTTCTTAATGGTTATGATATATGATGCGAAAGTTCCTTGTCAAGTTAATTTAAGGTCTTCTGTATCAAAACAAGGCTGCGAGGATATCATGATTTGTCCAACAAAAGCATAATCAAACTAAAAGAGATGAATATAACTGTATTTATATTCAGATGGCGCAGACCGGCATAGTATGAATTATCTTTCTTTTAGATAATTCATGCTATGGTAAGGCAAGTCCAGATGAATATAGATACAGTTATATTCATTATTGATAGACTTAATTGGCTTTTGTTGGGCAAATCATATTATTGTCACTTCCAACCTGTTCTATTTCTTAGCTCCTGTGGTTGGCTTGGGGGTTACCGTTGGCAGTACAATATCAAAATTCTTAAATTCTGCATTAATTCCCATCTTCTTTAGCATCTGTTCTACATAGGTTAGCATCGATTCATTTAACAATTCCTTCATGGATACCTCAAGTTCAATTACGTATTTGATATCCGTGCTGTCAGTTGTTGATTTTACTGTCTTATTTGGATCTGTTTCTGTTATGAATTGAAAGGTGTAGGCCTTTGCTAATGAATTACCTGCCGCATCCTTTAATGCTGCTGCCGGAATTGTTACGGTATAGGAGGTGTTATATTTTAAAGAGGTCTTCGGTTTGATTTTAATAAATTTATCACTTATCTCATAGGTAAAAGTTATTTTCTTTGTTTCTTCTTCCTTTAATGTAATCTTAGCTATATTCTTCCCCTTTTTCACTGCTTCATTAAAACGGATTAATAAGGTACTTTCCACCATTACATTTGTTGCATAATTGCCCGGATTAGTATTTGTTATCACAGGTGCTTTTGTATCCTTCTTTGATGTAGCTGCCTGTACCGGTGCTAATATACTGCTTAGTAACAGCACCATACAGATAAATGCTCCTAATCTTTTCATAAATCCTCCTTTTCACAATCTGAAATTGCAAAATAATGCAATCCATCTGTCTTTACTATTGATTTTACCTTTGCAGTGGTAAGTTAATCTGAAAGGTCGTACCCTTCTCCTTCTCACTTTTGACTGAAATATCCCCCTTGCATAACTCCACAATTCGTTTTACGATAGATAGTCCCAATCCGTTGCCTTCTAATATATGGGATTTGTCTCCTTGATAGAACTTATCAAAGATATGCCCCATGGTTTCCTGGTTAATTCCAATGCCCTGGTCAGTTATTTCAACTATAATATTTTTATCCTTCTCTGCTCTGCAACTAATGATTATAGTGGATTCAGGATAACTAAATTTAATTGCATTTGAGATTAAATTCATCCAGACATGGGATAACATCTCTTCATTGGTATAGTAAATCGTCTCTTCCAAATTAAGCTGAAATTCTATTCTTTTCCTGCTCCATTGCTTTTCTAATATTAAGACGCACTTTCGAAGCTGCTCATCCAGATAGAACTCTTTTCTATCAATAACGATTTGTTGATTCTCAAACCGAGTTAAAAGCAGGATATTTGCTGACATATTCGTAAGTCTCTCTGACTCCGTTATGATGATGTCGGTATACTCTTTTCTCTGTTCCTGCGTCAAGGATTCCTTTTGTAATTGCTTTGCAAAGCCTCTGATGGATACAATCGGTGTCTTAAATTCATGAGAAAAATTATTGATGAAATTCTGTCGAAAGATTTCTATTCCACCCAGTTCTTTTGCCATTATATTAAAGCTTTTTATAAGCACTCCCAGCTCATTATCTTGCTTTATTTCCCTTACTCGAACAGTGAAATCTCCTTTTGAAACTATTTGTGTAGCCTCAATTAAATCATGCATCGGTCTTAAGATCTTTTTACTGACAATGATTGTAATCAGAGTTCCTAGAATAATACTGACACCCAGACTAATCATTGGCATTAGGTATAATCCAAGGTGACTATTGGGCAGCACTCCTATGAAATATAGGAAAAGTAGGCAAATCACCGTCATTAACCCAGACAGTACCATGATTACAAGTACAAAGAATACCATAATCACATTTAATGTACGTAGCTTATTCATCCCTTATCCTTTCTTTACCGCCTTATATCCAAGTCCTCTGACTGTAATGATATCTACATCCTCATTTTCCTTTAATCGTTCCCTTAATCGGTTGATATGGACA
>JAFACO010000041.1 GCA_023425485.1 Bacillota bacterium | reverse complement strand
CCATTGAACAAGGCGGAGTTACAGTAAATGAAGTTAAAGTTACTGATTTTGCAAAAATCTTTACAAGCAATGATTTCGATGCAGATCAGGCACTCTTAGTTAAAAAAGGAAAGAAAGCATTTCATCGCTTTATGGCTGAATAAAAATATAGATTGGAGATGTAATCATGCCCTGGTGTCCAAATTGTAAAGCTGAATATCAAGAAGGTTATACTGAGTGTTCTGACTGTAAACTCGCGCTAGTTGATGATATCCATGAAGAGGAACTTCTGGTTCCTTTCTTTCAAGCGGAAGAAAAGAAAGTTGCTGAAAAACTGGCACGTTTCTTTGAGTATTCCGATGTGAATTCCTCTGTAAGCTTTGATGAAGAAAATTCTCTATATGTTGTATCCGTTTCTCCTCATCAACAGCTGCAAGCAAAGCAATTATACATGGCATTTTATGAGGTAGAACGTGAACGCCTAGTTCAGGGGCATTCCGAGCTTGCTAAGTCAAATAAGCCAGGTAAGGACGACACTAGCGAGGATGATTTCACTGATGAGGATTTTGAGGACTCCGAATCTGAAGCAACCGATTATTCCACTGATACACCAAGCGATGAAGCAACCGCCTTCGATGATTTGGAAGAACAATCTCCTGCCGCTTATGTTATGAAGGAAGACCAGTACAAAGATTTAAATGGTACGGTAGGTGTATTTCTTGTAACAGGTATAGCCGGTGCTGTTATCGTAATCTTAAATGTGATTGGAGTACTGAATTTCTTAAGCTGGTGGTTACCACAGGCAGTTATGGGCGTTATGTTCCTTGCCTTTCTCTATGTTGCAGTTACTACGAATCAAAAAGCCAAAAAGATTAAACAGGAAATTGCCACAGAGAATGCCTTAACAAAAGATATTAACGAATGGTTGGCTACTCAGGTAACGGAAAATTATCTGGTCTCCCTTCATGATGATACTATTTCTGAAGAACTAAATTATCTTAAGAAAATGGATACGATAAAAGAATCCTTGCTTAAGGAATTCGGACCACAAAATCTATCCTATTTGGATCGATTAATTGAGGAATATTATAACGAAACCTTTGATCAGATATAAGTCATTAAATGTAAACATCGTATAGAATAATGATGGATTAATAAATGCCTTGAAGTTGGATACCCTTCCAATTCAGGGCATTTTTATGTATGCGAAGGTAAAGTGAATTTATATTTTTATGTATTTTAGTCAAATATCTTATCTTTTTAAATTGATTGTCGACTCTTTGCGTTTTATAAGTTGACAATGCAAAATGTTGTGCTATACTAATCCAGGTAGTTAAATTCTCACTAGTAACATTACTTTAAAGGATGGTCCCCATGGAACTGAAAGAACAGGTACTCAAGCTATTGGAAGCAAATAGAGGAACTTCGATAAGCGGTGCAAAGCTTGCAAATGAGCTTTTTGTAACCAGAAGCACTGTATGGAAAATCATTAAGGTTTTACAAAAGGAAGGTTACTGTATTGAAGCCGTTACAAATAAGGGTTACTGCCTTCACACAGATAATGATATTGTATCTGTTCAGTCCATTACACCCTATTTAACTAAATCCGCATTGAATTTCACACTAGAAGTTAGGCAAAGTGTAACTTCCACTAATACCATAGCTAAGGAGATGGCGGCTAATGGTGCACAAGAAGGAACTGTTTTAATTGCCAGGGAACAAACTGCAGGTCGCGGTCGGATGGGTAGAAGCTTCTATTCTCCTGACGAAGGCGGCATCTATTTTAGCATAATTTTAAGACCGAAACTAAGTATTGAGGATTCTCTTTTAATTACCACTAGTGCAGCAGTCGCTGTTACAAAGGCAATAGAGGAAATTGCCGAGGTTCCTGCCGCTATTAAATGGGTAAATGATATTTTTGTCCATGAGAAGAAGGTCTGCGGAATACTAACAGAAGCTTCCCTGAATTTTGAAAGTGGTGGCCTGGAATATGCCGTTTTAGGGATAGGAATTAATATAAGTACAAAGACATTTCCTCAAGAAATAAAAGGGGTTGCAGGTGCTATTTGGGAGAATAAACCAAACTCCTCTCCCATCACTTCTAAACTTGTTGCCCAAATACTTAATAACCTGGCTGAATACATGGTTTCTCCTACAGATAAAACATATCTTGAGGAGTATCGAAAGCGTTCCTTTTTGATCGGGAAACCCATCTTAGTCTATAAAGGCAAGGATGTACTGTCAGCCAAGGCCATTGATATTGATGATAAGGCTAGATTAATTGTAGAATATGAAGATCAAAGCAGAGAGGCATTACTCTCTGGAGAAGTAAGTGTTCGACCGAATATCAATTGATTTTATTATGAAACAAGGTATCAGCTTATTTATAAATTGTAACTATCAGGATTTGACATACTATTAGATTTTATCAACTAAAAAGTTACAATATATTTTTCACTATTAACTTATTTTTAAATGAAAGGAAATGCGAGAAATCTCTTGCAACTGCTTAAAAATGTCTAATACTAATCAAACACCTGATTTACAAGGAAAAAAATGTTCAAAATTATCATTAAAGCAACTCGTTATCAGCGGCATGTTAACCGCACTTATCTGTGTTATGGCACAAATATCTATCCCTGTGCAACCAATACCTTTTACTTTATCACTATTTGCAATCTTTGTTACAAGTACCTTGTTAACACCTGTATATGCGGTACTTTCCATACTCACCTATTTACTAATCGGTGCAATTGGTCTACCAGTCTTTGCAAGCTATAAAGG
>JAFACO010000491.1 GCA_023425485.1 Bacillota bacterium | reverse complement strand
TTAACTCTGCTTGTTCCAGGTAGTAATCGTGACCATCCTTTTCCATTGTAATTGCATAATCAATTGTGTTCATTATTAACCTCCTTATTTGTACTTAAATAAGATATATTAAGCTTTGTGTACTGCTCCTAAGAGGCATTCTTGTTTCTTAAAGCAGTAGGGCATTACTTATGATAGGGTTGGTTATTCATAATTCGGTAAGACCGATAAATTTGCTCCAATAAAATCATTCTCATTAACTGATGTGGAAAGGTCATCTTAGAAAAGCTTAATTTATAATCTGCTCTTTTTAATACCTCTGATGACAAACCTAAAGAGCCTCCAATAATAAAACTAATATGACTTTGTCCGGATACCCCAAGAGACTCTATTTTCTCAGCAAGTTCCTCCGATGCCAACATAGAACCTTCAATTGCTAATGCAATTGCATAGGAATCATCTTTTAAAGCTTTCAGTATTCTCTCGCCTTCTTTTTTTCTAATAATGTCTTCCGTTGCAAGCGATGCCTGGTCAGGTGTCTTCTCATCCTGCAGCTCTACTATATCCAAAGCGCAATAGCGACTTAATCTTTTTGCATATTCATCAACACCTAGGGAAAGATATTTTTCCTTCAGCTTACCCACACAGATCAGTGTTATCTTCATTGTTCCTTATTACCTCTGGCTCTTCTCTTAGATATTCATATAATACACCATTTTTAACAAGCTTTAATTTTTCACCTAAGAATCCCCTCTTACGTAATTCTTTCTGAAAATTATAAAGCATAAAACCGTGAAAGACAATTAATACATTATCTTTTGACCAATCAATTCGATCCAGGAAATCATTAATTCTTTTCTTTGTCTGAATTCTAGTTTCTGGCTGACTCTTGGATTTAAAAAACCAGGCAAGCCTTCCACAAACATGCCAAACCTCAAAGGGAAGTCTTATCTTATCAGTATTAATAAAAGGTGCATTATCAACTTCTCTAAGTAGTTTATCTATCTTAAGATTACCACTATAAACTTCTTTTGCAGTTGTAATTGCTCTTGGCAGGTCACTTGCATAGCAGATATCCCATTCTATATCATACATATCAACTTTTTTCTTAATGACTTTTGACACTTCATATTTTTCAGACCATTCACGAAATTCACTGGAGGTCATCATTTTCTCATGCGGACAGTTAACCTTAAAATGTCGTAATAAACCTATTCTCATAACCTTCTCCATTTCTTATAACTTAGTAAATCCCTCGTAGCTGTAAAAATGGAATGTTTATTTTCCAAAAGCAATGGGTTTGTTATCTATTCTATCTTTTTTAGTAAATAAATTCAAGCAAAAGTAAGTAATAATTCCTATCTATTTTCACCATTCCCTCCACTAATTACCTGCAAACAGACGTATTAAGCTAGGATACTAGGTATTTCCCCTATGCTGTGTTAACAATATACTTGCAGAAGCGGGCTTTCCCCTTTAATGTTATATCAAATTCTTTTATGATCTACAGCAATAAAATATGGTTACAATTGTGTGTATTTTACATTTATCTACTATTGACATAAATTTGGACCAATTTGTTAACAAAAAGTATTTATTTTATCCATATTTTAATCATATGTTCCATTTATACTATGAATTAGAAAGTGATATATATTCACTCTCCTCCTCCCTACATTATAAATATTAAAAAGAGAGTACACATCGTTTCGACGGTGTGCACTCTCTTTTATGCTTTGGACAAGATAAATAATAAAATTTTTCAAAACTTGTTTTCATATTCTTTTAATAAAAGCTTCACAATGTGAACACATTTAGATTTTATAATATACCCATAGTCAGTGATAAAACACTTTCTACTCCCACCCTATTATACGCTATATTACATGGCTCCCCGGCTGTGTAATAGAAAGAAAGACTACACCGTAGGATAAAACCTATTGTATAGTCTTTCTTTTTTATGTCCCTATATAAAAGTCTTTAATGCACTACTTCAAAGGATAGAGATTTTTTCAAGCTGTAGCTAAACTAAGAATATATATTTCCATTTGCTATTGGAAAGTATCTAATTATTTTTAAACATTAATCAGGCCATGGGAGTATGTTATTTTGCAGTGACTGTGCCGGCGTAATAAACAGTAAAAGAATAGGAATATATATTATAGCCCGGATAGCTTGCTACAAAGGTAGAACTTACACTGCTGTAGCCGGCAAACGTAAGGGTACCGCTATAGGTGCCATCATCATAATTGTAAGTGGAGTTGGAGATACTTTGCAATACATTTGAAATTACATAATCCGGAACAGAAATCGTATACGGAACGCTGACAGCTACCTCCTTCGTACTGGGTTGTGTGTAGCTTACTACCGTTCCAGTGTAGGTTACGGTAAAGGTATAGTTATATATTGTCATGTCTGGATATTTAGTCACCAGAGTTTGTGTCAAAGAACTTCGCCCTGCGTATGGGAGAATTCCTCTGAAGCTTCCGTCATCGTAATTGTAAGAAGTATTTGCAATTGACTGCAATACCTGATTGATTGCAGTATCAGGTACAGTCACGCTTCGGGGCTCTGTTACAGAAACTATCTTGCTTTCCTCTGCCAAAGCTGTTGAACTGTTACCTATGAACAAAAACAAAAAGGCTAGGACAGAGCATAGAACTAATTTAAATCCGACTTTTTTAAACATAGAATCACTCCTTTACATGGAATAGTAAGCAAATGGAAATTAGATATTTATTTGTAAATATCTACCAATATTATCTTAAAATATTTTAAGTTTGTCAAGAAAAGCATTGGACAAGTAGTACTAATTAATTATAGATACCAATCGGGATTTACTTTATGTAAAAGGTTGCTAAATAAGCTACGAAGCATATGTTCCTTTTTTTGTGCTCTGAAATAAGAATAAAATTTTATTGATTTTGTGATTGTAAATATATAGTATTAATCATGTAAAACAGTTGAAGGGTAGTTTATAAAGGGGAAGTTTATGAAAAAATTATTACTTATTCTATTACTACTTGTATTTTTTACTTCTGGATGTGAAAAGAGAATTGATTATACAGGTTACTATAATTATGTTGGTGAAAGTACTGGTTATGAAGAATATCTAGTAAATATACATATAGAAAAAGATGATAAAAATATTTATACAATTACTATAAAGGATGGAACACGTGCGTTAGACAATTTTATTCCTGATAGCGAATATGAATATTACGGAAATAAATATCGAGGATCATTTACTTATGATGGGAAATTTAAGCAAAATAAAAAGTATTCATTTATCGTTGGACCTTCAGAGTTTCCCGACTTCAATATGTCATATAATAGTGACATTATGGTTGAACTATTGTTTGACGGAAACAAGTTACTATATAAAAATAGTAAGAGCCTCAATATCATAGATAAAGATGAGTTTGAAAAATATGACTCTATTGAATTAATAAAAGTTACTACTAAATAATAGCCTAAAACAATATTTTATCCACAAAGTATGTCAAAAATCAAAGACTAAAGGTGATTCAGATAAATTTTAGATCCTCCAGTATTTTTTTATCTAAAAATAAAAAAGATGCACCGCATCCTAACTCAAAAAGTTATTTTGCGACGCACCCTCCTCGTTTTCCTTATACAGCGTTTCTTTTTACTACTCTTCTTCAACTGTCTCCGGATTTTTCTCTACGTTCGTTGGCAGCTTAGTGATTCTAACCTGTTGTGTCATCTTATTTCGAGTTTCAAGTACATCAAACTGATAACCCTCATGAATTAATGTCACCTGCTCACCATCCATTGGAATTCGATCAATCAAAGAGATTAGCAGACCATTCAAGGTGTCAAAATCCTCGTTCATTAGTCTGATATCCAGCTCATCTTCTAATTCATCAAGTCCAATAGCTCCTTTAACGAGTACACTATTTTCTTCGATTGCTATTATATTACTTTCATCTTCATCGAACTCGTCATCAATATTACCAACAATCTCTTCGAGGAAATCTTCCATTGCCACAAGTCCAGCAGTTTGCCCGTATTCATCAATAACAATTGCCATGTGAATATTCTTAATTTGCATTTCACTAAATAAAATATGGACATTCATCGTATCAGGAATAAAATATGCTTCTCTTGCAAGGTCTTGCAAAGGTTGTTTTCTTAATTCTTCTGATATGTATGCACTTATGACATCCTTAATATATATGATACCAATAATATTATCTCGATTGTCCTCATATAAGGGATACCTGGAATACTTCTCCGAAAGCATAAATTGTAACGCTTCCTCAACTGACATCTCAGAGTTTAAAGCTATTATTCGTTTTTTAGGTGTCATTATATCTTGGGCTTCTTTATCTCCAAGTCCCATGATATTCGATATCATTTCCACTTCTCCAGCATCTAAAACGCCTTGTTCCTGACCTTCGTTCACCATAGAAATAATTTCTTCCTCGGTTACATTATCCGTCAAATCAAAAGGCTTAATGCCAAATAATCGCAGCAAAATATTCATTATTAATTCTAACAACCAGGCAATCGGATAAAAAACCACTCCCAGAAACTTAATAACGCCTATTAAGGGATAAGCCACCTGCTCCGCATATCTCGTAGCAAATCGTCTTGGAATGATTAACCCGAACAATACTGTGATATAAACCAGCAATATGGTAAATAACACATAAGTTAGTATTTTAAGAACAAATACCATTGTCCCTGTTCCTTCGTCCGAA
>JAFACO010000383.1 GCA_023425485.1 Bacillota bacterium | reverse complement strand
CAATATGCATCGGTTTGTCAACCATCACATCATTTCAGCTGATTGGGCTTATAAAGAAAGACCTATCTTAATAAATAACTGGGAAGCCACTTATTTTAATTTTAATGATAGAAAGCTTCTTGAAATCGCGAAAGAAGCCAAAGATTTGGGCATGGAAATGCTCGTTCTGGATGATGGCTGGTTCTCCAATCGTTCCAGTGATACTTCCTCCTTGGGAGACTGGACAGTGAATGAAGAGAAACTTGGGGGTTCTTTGAAAAAGTTTACTGATCAAATTCATGAAGTAGGACTCAAATTTGGATTGTGGTTTGAACCAGAAATGATTAGTGAAATAAGTAATCTATACGAGCTGCATCCTGATTGGGCAGTGAAAGCACCTAATCGCGAGACCTATGTAGGAAGAGACCAATATGTGCTTGATTTAACAAGACCAGAAGTTGTAAGTTATTGTGTTGGCGCAATCTCTAAGGTACTAAAAAGTGCACCTATTGAGTATGTCAAATGGGATATGAACCGTCATATGTCTGATGCATATTCAGTAAGTCTGGGACGAAATCAAGGAGAGTTTTATCACCGTTACATCCTTGGTTTATATGATATGCTGGAACAAATTACGAAAGCATTTCCAAAGATTCTATTTGAGGGCTGCTCCGCAGGAGGTAATCGATTTGACCTTGGTATTCTGGCATATATGCCCCAAATCTGGACCTCGGATAATACGGACGCAAACCAAAGAATTAATATCCAGCAGGGAACATCCTATGGTTATCCGCTATCCACCATGACAGCACATGTAAGTGCTGTTCCAAATCACCAAACTCTTCGTACTACCTCGATTGAGACTAGGTTTCAGGTTGCTTGCTTTGGAGTGTTGGGTTACGAGATTGATATAACCAAATTGAACGAAGCCGAAAAAACAGCGATTAAGAAACAGATTGCTTTCTATAAAGAGTATAGAAGTTTACTCCAGTTTGGGAATTTCTATCGCATATACTCCGAGGATAATCAAGTTGCATGGCAGGTATTGTCAGAGGATAGGAAAGAAGGGATTTTATTAACCTATCAAGGACTGGCGCAGGCGAACCCTCCAAGTGATATTCTTAAAATAAATGACCTTCTACCAGAAGCGGTATACGAAATTAAAGGTCGTAGACAACACCTCGATCTGATACCAGGGGACGAACTATTTATAAGTGAATTAGAAGCATATCAGGGTTATGGCGATATGTTTGTCAATGCTGGTATCAAACTTTCACAGCAGTTTTCTGGAGTAGGAGTACAAGAGGGAACTAGGCTTATGGGAGACTTCTCTACAAGGTTATATGTGGTTACCTATAAGCCATAGCATCATAAAATATGGCAGCCATGTCTAATTGATTACCATATTCAAAACCGATTCTTCCCTCATATGCCATGAAATCACAGGGATCTGTGGCAATAAATATACGTAGTGATGAAAAGAACTTTAATGTAGCATCATCTTGATAATGCAATTGTAAAAGGAGTAATATATCCAAAAGGTTCAGAGAGATATATTACTCCTTGCAGCTTGCAAGATGTCAATCGTTAATTGCTTCGATGCCTAGCTTTTTTAAACTCTCAAGATGATTTAACATGTTTTGTAACACTTCTGGTGAGTGACCCACCCAGTCTAAAACTTCGTCTATAACACGTAGTGGCTGTTGAGTACGGTAGGATCTTGTTGGATTCCCGGGAAACTTCTTGTCCGTTAAATTCGGATCGTTCTCGAAGCTACCAGTGGGTTCTACACGATAAATACGGCCGGGGTTGTCACCAACTGCAAGTTCAGCTCCCCATATAGCTGCATCTAATGTTGCAGTTAGGTAGACAAAGTTAGCCTTCTTTTGACTGCCATAATTAGAGCTAAAGCCTGGCTCCAGCAAATCCCCTGGCTTTAAGTCAGCTTTTGTGCCGTGATAAAAGGGCCCTGAGTCTAATGCAGTGTTGTTCTGCAATACTGTCATATTCTCTATATTTATTTCATTCGAAGCTTTTTTGTTCATACACTGTCCTCCTTACAAAATTAAATTTGTCTATGTACATTGTTTATAAATATCATTGGAAGTATACATTTCTACAATATTAAGATGTTTTCTAAAGGTACTATTTCATAAATTGAGAATTAAAATAGACTATTCTAGTGTACTTCTCATATAGCTTTTTAATGGTGTAAAAGAATGCTTTTTGTATAATTCAATTGCTGAAGAATTATCGACTAAAACCTTTAAATCAATGAATTTTGCATCAACTGATTTACCCCATTTCTTAAACTCTTCAATAAGCGCAGTTCCAATACCCTGTTTTCTGTTTTTTTCTTTTACATACATGGCATCCAGAACTATTACAGTATTATTCACAAAGGTACCAGCCTCGTCTTTTACAAATCCATGAATAAATCCAATTACTTCTTCTCCTTGCATGGCAACAAATGTTACTAGCTGTTCATTATCCAATGTAGTTGAATACCAATCACGAACCACAAAGTCTTCCCTGATATTAGTATCATAACTTCTTTCATCCATGATTAAGGCTGTTAACATTTCATCACATGAACTTGCAAGAAAAAGATCGGTTACTTTTATTATCTTCATATTCTTTCCCCACCTGTGTTAGAGTAGTATATAAATATTTTTACTTTAAATGCTTTTTGAATTTAGTATAACTCGAAATGCATATTGTTATATTTGCAAATAAAATTGATATTGTGCACCAAAATAATGTAATATCTGTTCCGGCTTTCATTTTGTTATCCGTTACATAGGTTAGATTTATCACAGAAACAACGACTGCAACTAAGCAAACAATAACGGAAAAAATCTGTAATGTTAGAAATTTTATCTATCATTGAATGAAGAGATACTGGTGGTATTAAAGTAATACCCAAATATGCTATACCTTTGCCAGGAACATCAATTGAATGCCAATAAAAATTGATATCTAATAGTTCTGACAGGAGAGGTTCAATGAAAACATCATCGATGGTAATGCAGTCGTATTTTTCAGGCTCATATTCATCAAATCGTTCACCTTTCATAGGTTCACTTTGCATAATTCCAAATTCATGTCTAGGCATTTTAACTATCTCCTCCAATTATACTAAATTGTGTTTAAACAATATAACTTATATTACAATAGATTGCATTATTTTGCCATAACAAATATTTACTTCCATTATTCAAAAGTTCAAAAAAGTGCAACTCGATTTTCAAAATAGTCCTACTTTCGATGGAATAAAAAAAGCTACAATTAGCGTAGCAACAAAACAATATTTCAAGAGAGAGGGTAAATTTTATGAAAAGAAAACTGGTTAGCCTTTTACTTGCATTAACAATGACCACAGCGTTATTCACAGCATGTGGAAGCAGCAACAAGACGGACAAGGACACCACTGGGGAGACTCCTACGAAAGCTGTTACAGACACAGAAGAACCTACTAACGAGGAACCAGCTGAGAAAGTGACTCTTACTGTTTTGGCAGGTCAATCTACCACAGATGCAGGCATCGAGGATTTAATTGATGCAGCGTTAGCGAAAAAGTATCCAAACATAACCTTAGAATGGGAATGCGTGGATTGGGGTAACGATTTCCAACCGAAGATGCAGCAATATATGCAGTCCGGTCTTCCTGATATTATGATTGGTAAGGCACAGGATGTTAAGACCTATACCTCACAGGGAATTTTAGGCAAAATTAATAGTGAGTATACTGGTAGAGTATTGGATGCAGCTAACACCAACGTATCCGTTGATGGAAAGGTTTATGGACTGGTTTATAACGCGTTATATCAAGGTGTTTACTATAATAAAGATATGTTTGCTGAAAATGGTTGGTCCGTACCTACGACAATTGAAGAACTTCAGGCAATTATTGATGATTGCAAGGCTAAGGGAATTACTCCATTTGCAAGCCATATGGTGGATACCTGGTCCATTGGTAATATCACCATGCAATTTGCTATGAATGATGTATTTAATAATGACCCTACCTGGGGTGATAAGTTTAGAGCAGGTGAGACTAATTTCACTAATTCGAAAGAATTCCAGAATGCTTATAGCTATAACAAGTTAATCTTTGATAATACATATACAGATACATTTTCAACAGAACAGACAGATTGCGATGCAAGAATGGTATTAGGGGAAGCAGCAATGAAGGTGTCCGGTTCCTGGTCCATTCAGAACTTCTTAGATATTGATGAGAACTTTAATTTTGGTATCTTCCCCTTCCCTAATCAGACGGGTGATTCCAAGTTAATCTTTGAACCTAACATTACAGTTATGACAAGTGCTGCCAGCAAAAATCAGGAAGCAATTAATTGCGTGCTGGATGTACTAACAGGTGATAAAGAACTTGCAGTAGAAATCTATGATTATACTAAGACAGCACCTATGTTAAAGGATGTAACACCTACCTTTACTAACCCTAGCCAGGCAGATATTGATACCTATGCAGCAGAAGGAAAGATTGTAGACGTAACCCTTGGTAATAACCAGTTAGTATGGGGTGGCTTCCAGGAGGAAAATGCAAAGGATATTGCAGCTTGGTTACAGGGGGATGAGACCTTTGAAGATGCTCTTGCAGCTTCTGATGGCAGAGTAGATGCAAGCAGTGCCAACTAATTAAATCTAAACAAAACACAATTTCAGAAACAGCAAGAAAGCGTGATATAAAAAACATAGGGCTGCCATTCTGCGCAGCCCTATCCTATCAGGCATCGAGGTTTTCTTGGGCCAACATTAAAGGAGTTAAGAGGATGAGCAGACAGAAAAAGGCTAATTGGGATAAAGTTGTTTTTAGGCAGTACTTTCTGCTGGTGTTACCAGGGTTAGTCATATTTACAATAGGGCTTATTATTCCTATGTTATTGGCAGTAAGATATTCCTTCACCAGCTGGGATGGTATGACCAAGGTGAAACCCTTTGTCGGGTTCGAGAATTACATTAATTTATGGGGAG
Organism: Bacillota bacterium; assembly: GCA_023425485.1. GTDB lineage: Bacteria > Bacillota > Clostridia > Lachnospirales > Lachnospiraceae > Mobilitalea. The sequence goes on along the minus strand of JAFACO010000383.1, from coordinate 3,428 downwards.
ATTCAGATTTTCGCAATGCCTGGTGGTTTACAATTAAATTCACAATAGGTAATACAATTATTCAAAATGTACTTGCCTTATTATTTGCCATGGCGCTTGATCGTGGTATTAAAGCGCAGAAATTATATCGTACCGCTTTCTTTGTTCCTTGTTTGATCAGTGCGGTTATCGTTGGTTTCGTGTGGCTTAGAATGTTTTCTAATGTATTACCTGCCATCAATGATATCTTAGGAACCAGTATTAACTTCTTGTTATTTGGTGATGGGGATACAGTTTTATCTGGTCTTTTAATTGCAAATAACTGGCAGTGGATTGGCTATTGGATGTTAATTTATCTGGCTGGACTTCAATCCATCCCAACAGAATTATATGAAGCAGCAAGAGTTGACGGAGCAGGAGCGATAAGAAGATTTCGAAATGTAACAATACCAATGTTAGCACCAGCTATTACAATTTGTGTGGTTGGAATTACGACTGGTTCCTTGAAGGTGTATGACTTACTGGTATCTTCCACCAAGGGCGGACCGGGCAGAGCCTCAACTTCCATTATTTATCAGACTTATACAACAGCAATTAACGGCAGACAATATGGATATGGTTCTGCTATGTCAGTTACTCTTGTCATTGTGTTGCTACTGGTAGCATTGATACAAGTAAAAGGTCTTAAGAGTAAGGAGGTTCAGGCATAATGACAACGAAAAGACATAAGAAAGAAAAGGATTCTATTCCGAATCAACCCTATACCAAAAGCACCTTTATTCTACAGATTATAATGACTATTGTTGCGATTATATTCCTTGCACCTATTTTTATTGTAATTAATTATTCCTTTAAAACTAAGAAAGAGTTGTATCTAAGCAGTCCTCTTTCCTTACCGGAAACACTTAACTTTCAAAATTATATTAAGGCATTTCAGAAACTTGATATGGTAGTTACCTTTACAAATACTCTGCTTTATACGGTTATCAGCGTTCTAATTCTTGCACTATTATGTGGGGTGACGGCTTGGGCGATTGCTCGCTGTAAGCATAAGTTTTTTAAATTCCTCTATGTATACTTTATTGTTGGTATTCTAATTCCTTATCAAGCACTGTTTCTACCTATTTATATAATAGGGTTTAATTTAAAACTTACGAATACAAGATACGGCATTATCTTTATGTATATAGCCACAACTATTTCCTTCGGTGTATTTTTAATGACCAGCTTTATGTCAACGGTACCGGTAGAGCTTGAAGAAGCAGCAAGAATTGATGGTTGTTCTATTATTAAGACTTACTTTAAAATTGTATTTCCGTTACTAAAACCAGCCATGGCGACTTTGATTATTATGCAGTCCTTTCAAATTTGGAACGATTACCTCCTGGCTAGTCTGTTTGTCAGTAAAAAGCAAATGAAAACACTGACGGTGGCAATACAATCCTTATTCTCTGCTCAAACCAGTGATTACACGACGGCGATGGCTGCCATTGTAATATCTATATTGCCAATTGCAATTTTGTTTATCAGTTTACAGAAATACTTTATTAAAGGAATGACGGTTGGTGCCGTTAAGGGATAGAGGGACGGAATATGAGTGCATATATAATCATCTGGACTTGCCTTACCAAACAATGGTTGATAAGTACGTTCAACCATTGTTTGCCGGTCTTCGCCATCTGATCATATATGCACTCATATTCCTGGTTTTCTCTAATGATTTATTAATTCAAACCAATCGGAGAAGTGGACGTAAAAGACAAAAGATAGAAGATAAAAGATAGAAAACAAAATATGAAGACAAAAGATAGAAGAAAGATGAAGACAAAATATGATGATAAAAGATGAAGATAAAAGATGAAGACAAAAGATAAAGACAAAGGACAAAAGTTAAAAGATAAAAGTTATAGATAAAAAGATTTAAAAATAAGGATAAAGAAAATGCAGATAAGAATACAGATACTGGATGGTGAAGAAAGGAAGGGAACATGGCAGTTTCGATTTTAAAGAAGTATTCTTTTAAGGATACAGATATTGTATATATGATTGATTCAGTGACGAAGAATGTTGGGCTGATGTTGTTGCCGATTGGTATGGAACCGGTTGAGTGGGAGAAGAAAAAACAGATTGTTGATTCGCTCGTACAGCTTAAGATAGTGGGAGATGTTTATCCCGGTGCTTATGCAGGCGGGGTTACCCTGCGGCAGGGGGAATCGACCAATTGTATGACTTATGAACAACAAGACGTAGTCTACTTTGAGGATAGAGAAGAAGTTATTACAACCTTAATTGATCAGCGCGGATATAAAGTAGAGCATCATCTACAACTTTTTAAGGATAGTGATTGTATTGAGACCTATAATGTCTTTCACAACTTAAGGACAGAAGATGTTGCTCTTGAGATGATTTCAAGCTTTTCACTTGGCGGGCTTACCCCTTTTACAGATGGGGATGCTTATGATACCCTAAAGGTTCATCGAATTAGAAGCGTCTGGAGTATGGAAGGAAGACTGGAAAGTACCAGCTAAGAAGATTTGCAATTAGAACCCTCTTGGGCAGGGCATGCGGTTAGGGCAGAACGGTTTGGTCAGGTAGGTTCTATGGCGGTTAATAAGTATTTTCCATTCTTAGTTATTGAGGATGAGAAGAATGATATATTCTGGGGAGCACAGCTTGCTCATAATGCATCCTGGCAGATGGAAATCTATCGTAAGGATGATGGAGTTGCAATATCAGGAGGACTTGCAGACCGGGAATTTGGGCATTGGATGAAAACAATTACACCAGGTGGGCGATTTACCACACCAACTGCAATAATTACAGTGTGCAAAGGCGGTGGCGTGGATAACATTGCTCAAAAGCTTACGAAAAGTGGAAATCGATTTTTAGAAGATTTACCGGAGAGTGAACAGGAGCTACCGATTATATTTAATGAGTATTGCACCACCTGGGGATGTCCTTCCCATGAGAATATCTCACAAATTCTAGGTAAGATAAAGGACTTAGGGATAAAGTATTTCGTAATTGACTGTGGCTGGTATAAAGAAGAGGGAATTCCCTGGGATATTGCTATGGGTGACTACAAGGTTTCAGAGGACTTATTCCCAATGGGTCTTGAAAAAACAGTGGAGTTAATCAGAGAGTATAATATGAAACCGGGCATCTGGTTTGAAATAGAGAATGTTGGTTCTGCTGCCAAAGCATATCAATTAGAAGAACACCTGTTAAAAAGAGATGGTAAGGTATTAACAACTTCTATGAGACGTTTTTGGGATATGCGAAATCCCTGGGTACAGGAGTATTTATCAGATAAAGTAATTGGTCTATTAAAAAAGTATCAGTTTGAATACATGAAGCTGGATTACAACGAGACCATTGGACTTGGTTGTGACGGTGCAGAATCTTTAGGCGAAGGACTGAGACAGAATATGGAGGCATCCTATCAATTC
>JAFACO010000380.1 GCA_023425485.1 Bacillota bacterium | reverse complement strand
CATGATATATATACCAATGGGATAGATGAAGAGCCCGTTCCAAGACATTCGGAAATCGATGAAAATTTAGCAAAAAAAATACTTAGAAAGGCGGGGATTAAGTAGATCTCTGCTTTTGGTAAAAGATTAATAATATTATGAGTAAAGGAGCGAATTTTATGTCAGTAAAAGCATATCCAGTAATATTAAGAAAAGGTGAAAACGGATTTATAGTAGTTGATATACCGGATTTCGATATTAGTACACAGGGAGAAAATTATGCGGATGCCGTAGTTATGGCTAGAGATGCTATTGGTATGATGGGAATTACCTGGGAAGATAAGAAAAAGGAATTGCCGCAGCCTTCAGCTATAGAAAATATAAAATGTCAGGAAGGAGAAATATTAACTCTAATTGATATTGATTTTGTAGAATATCGCAGAAAAGAAGATATCAAAACAGTAAGAAGAAATGTATCTCTTCCAAGTTGGTTAGATTATGAGGCGGAAAAAGCACAAGTAAATGTTTCCGGAGTGTTAAAGGAAGCTTTATTGAACAAATTGGGTATTAAAGATAAAAGTATATCTTAGAGTTTGGAATAGTCTCATAACTGGAAAGAGGGGGATATACGTGGAATTTGGATTTGTTGTAGGTAGGCATTCATTAACGAGCGGAAAAGAAAAACCAATAGCGGGATTTCTTGATATAGGGATGGCAAAGGAATATGCGAATAATAAGGAACTCGATTATTTGTCAAATGGGTATATGTATGTTGACACCTTAGAGGGTAGGTACATTCTTGGTGCAAATAGAAAAGATGAGAAAAATAAATGGTATGCACCTAATGAAAAGGCTTGTGTATTTGATGCTGGCAAAGATAGTGTTGTTAGCCTAGATGACTGTATGTAATAGGTAGCTAATTTAAAGATTTAGCGAAGAAAGAGAGGGTTAATAATGGGATTAGTATTTTGTCCGAGAACTAATGTGGAAGCCTTAGATAAAATCAAAAGCGGAGAATATCAAAATGATGTTCTTGAATATTTAAAAAAGGATAATGGTCAAATATCTTGGGGTAAGGAAGTAAAATTTGTAGATAGTAATTCTGTTTATGAATTATTTTCGATTGATGGAGAAGAGTATGTTGATTATGAGAGCATGTTATCATTAAAACCTTCTTTACTTTCGAAAGAATTTAAAAAAACTATCGAAGCAGCATATGAAATATTTCTATCCTGGAAGGAAGATCAATAAAGATTTAGCTGACTAACAGCGGAAAGGAAACTTCTATGAGATTTGATAGAATTAAAATGCATTCTATTCTTCATGAAAGGGAAGATAGATTTATTGTCTTAACTACAACGAAATATGATAATCAATACCTTCACTCTTTTAGTAAAACAGAGTACCAGGAATATATTGATTATCGTGAGAAGGAAAAAACTGAAATCACAGAAGAAACATTGAAAAAGGCAGGTTATAAAAAGAAGGAAAGAAGTGAAATGCTTTTTGAAATCCATAAAAAGCCGACGATGGATGATTTTTTAGATACCTATAGCGTCAATGAGTACCGCTTCCGCATAGGCAGAGATGGAACTCTCGAAAAATGTACTGCTGTTCTTTTAAACGAGTAAACGAACTGGAATTTAACGGGGGTAGAATATCTATGAAGGTAAAATATCTTGTAGCATTTATATTTGACAAAGTTAGCATCTACAAAGAAAGCGGTGATGAATTTGTGACATTATATGATGGAAAATATGATGCAATTCCATCAAACATTTTAGAAATGGAAGTTAGGATTATAGGAGCAAAGCGAAAAGGTATTATTGATATAGAAGTTTATTAACATGAATATAGCTATTTAAGGAAAGGGGATATAAAATGAATTTTTTAAGTGAAAGATATGCAAAAGTCAGTACATACCAAGGAATGGATATTTGTACTCTTAAATCTGCTTGTCCTGCGGATGGTGATGAATTAGGTTATAAAGTTGATAATGAGTATTTCAGCGAATCTATTTACAACCATCCAGAGGATGCTATGAAAGCAATAGATCTTGCAATTATGAGCGGAGACGTTACCTTCCCAAAAAATTTAGATGATTTTAATAAAGTATGGGAAACTGAATATTTAGTTGCAAGAGTAAAACGTGTTACAGATGAAGTACAGAATGGGAATTTAGATAGAGCACTTGATATTTTATCTATGCTTCAGGATAAGGTGACGGCTGCTGCGAGAGAAATAAAAGATAACCGCTAGACTGAGAATTAAGTATATAAGGAGCCATATGAAGAAATTTATTATATGCTTTAAATAGTTGATTATGTGGGCATGATGGAAAACCGATAGGAGTATTAACATTTAATTTTATTAACATTGAGACATACTAAAAATAAAAGGATATAAGTATGAGAGATTTGTTTGAAGGTAGAAATGTTAGCCCAATGTTAATAGCGGAGCAGAAGGAACCATTTGATTCTAAGGAATATATATATGAGTTTAAGTATGATGGATATAGATGTATTACTTATGTAGACAAAGAAACAGATATTAGGAGTAGACAGAATAATACAATGATAAAAAAATTCCCTGAGTTGGGAAATCTGCATGAACAAGTGTCACATAGGTGTATATTAGATGGTGAGCTGGTTATTTTGAAAAATGGTATACCGGACTTTGATGAAATAAGGCGTAGAGCATCAATGACAAACAATTTTAAAATTGTATTAACATCAGATAAATTTCCAGCTACCTTTATAGCTTACGATATTTTGTACTATAAGGATCAATCAGTTGTAAATATGCCATTAATGGAAAGAAAGCAGCTATTACAGAGAGTAGTGAAAGAGAACAATCGAATAATTATTTCAAGGTATATAGAAGAACATGGTATACAGTTATTTAATATCGCTAAAGGCAATAGGCTGGAAGGAATAGTTGCAAAGAAAAAAAACAGTAGCTATGAATTAGGCAAGAAGTCGCACCATTGGATTAAGTGCAAAGTAAGTTGTTGTATTGATGCTGTAGTATGTGGCTACTTAAGAAAAAAGGACGGCATGACAAATATTATAATAGGCCAGTACGATGATAGTGAATTAATTTATAAAGGACACGTTGCTCTAGGTGCAGGTATGACACATATTAAAAAACACGGCTTTCAGCAAATTGATAGCTCTCCTTTTGGATATGTGCCTCGTGGAAATGAAGGTGCTGTTTGGATAAAACCGAATTTAGTCTGTATGGTTGAATATAAGCCAACTGACAGAAGTACGCTAAGGGAGGCAGTTTTTAGGGGGATAAGAGATGATAAGTTAGCAAATGAGTGCCAGGTGGATAATAAAAACTAAATAAATAGAGAGGGAGAAAGGTTATGTTTGATACAAGTGAAATTTATATAAACGATAGAAAAAGGTTTTCATGTATCTCAATCTTTGTTAATGAAAAAATATCTAAATATCTAGAAGGATTATTACTTCAAGTAGTACGTAGCATCGATTTTAATATAGATATTACTGCAAAAGGTAAATCATTGATTATAGATTCCCCTTCAAAGGAATTAACAGTTACTGCAGTTGAATATGTAAATAAGGCACTTACTGATCCGAAAATTATTGAGAAATTAAAGATTTTTTTATAATTTTATCTGTCTTATTCAAGTGGCACATGAATATGGGAAAGTCAAGAATAAGCTTGGCTATAACCTTATTACCCATTTGGGATATGGTAAGCATTTTAAGTAAAGGGTGTGTTTGGAATCAAAAAATTAATCTGTAAATTGCCATCAGAAATAAAATATTGTCCTTAGAGATATAAAGGTGGAGAATGCATGAATAAAGAAAAAGGATGTGGATTTAGAGAACAAGAAAAGCCCTCCAATGAACCTTATATAAGACCTTCAAAGTGGTATGAAGGATATGTATCGAAATAATGGAATGCTATAAAGAATAGTAAATACCAAGAAAAGTTTTGTGCATTTAGTATGTATTTTGCTTTTGCATTCGTCTTTATGCCATCTATGAAAGTTAATAGATTTGTGTTATATTTTTAGTGGATTATCAGGAATTTTAAGGGAACCTCGTATGCTTAGATAAAAAGCTTGCGGGGTTTTCTATATGTGGAGCTTTAAGAAGGTATTATAACCAAGATGGCACAAGGGTATAATAACGTCATGAAGATCCTTCATCCTAGCGTGAGTGCAACATGATCAGCTTCGGAAGCAGCTGAAGGATCCTGGAGTATTGCCGGGAGATCCGGTACCCGGGAGAAACTTGGCGGCCGGAGCTCAGGAAACAGATCGAAGGAGAGAAGTCGACAGAAATCTTTCTTGGTACGGATCAGAGGCTT
>JAFACO010000366.1 GCA_023425485.1 Bacillota bacterium | reverse complement strand
ATAACTGGAAATAATCCTTAGATAAAACTTTCATATAATAATATTAATATTTATAAGTGATAATGGGGTGATGAAGATCACCCCGTTATTATAACAGCCCGATTCCTGATACATAAGAGGTAATAGTATGAATTATTGAAAGGCATAATTTACGCGCAACTTTGTGCCTTCGGCCCAAAGTTTTAGACATCACGAAAGGCATGGTTATTTATATGTTAAAGCTAAAAACGAAGTTACCGAGAACAAATAGAGCAGTCTATAAGAATACCTATGCGTTATATTTTCTAGTACCAGCTCTTTTACTATATATCATCTTCTTTATTCTACCGTCCTTGACCGGTTTATTATTATCCTTCTTTAACGTCAGGACCTTCAGACTTTCAACAATTACGTTTGCAGGACTAACAAATTATATAAATGTACTTACTGATCGATATCTTAACATAGCAATCAGAAATACACTTGTTTTTGCTTTGGTTACTACAGTAGGAAAAGTTGGTCTTGGACTTGCCTTGGCAGTCTTTGTAAATAAGAAGTTTAAAGGTGCCAGATACATACGAACGGTATTCTTTCTTCCAGCAATCTTAAATAGCGTTGCAGTGGGACTTGTATTCAGAGCGATGATGCATCCTTCCAATGGACTAATTAACAAGTTTTTCAGATTAATTGGAATGGATATGTTAGCACAAAACTGGCTGACAGATCCTAAAATAGCGATATTATCCTGTGCCTTTGTAGAGATATGGAAGTGGACAGGATTTACCATGGTAATATTGTTGGCTGGCTTACAGGCCATCGATGAGTCTTACTATGAAGCTGCTGAACTAGATGGAGCATCAGGATTTCAGAAATTTATTCGCATTACCTTTCCGCTTATGATGCCGGCATTTACCAACGCACTAATTGTAAATATGGTTGGTGGATTAAAGGTATTTGATATTATACAGTCCTTAACCAAGGGTGGACCAGGATCAACAACTGCTGTATTTGGCACTCTGGTATATTCCTCCTTTAGCAGTGGACGATACGGAGAAGGTTGTGCAGCCAGCATTATTCTATGTATCTGTGTACTTGTAATTGTGTTGCCTACCTATAAATTTTTTACGAATAAGGAGGTAGAAATGTAATGAAAAAGATAGCTCCTTTTATTCGTTCCATACTGGGCATTCTTTTAAGCCTTCTTGTTATACTACCATTTTTAGCAATCCTTCTGAACTCCTTTAAATCAAAGAAGGAAGCGGCAGAAATGACCATCTCTCTACCGACTGAGTGGAACATTGTTAATAATTATGTAGAGGTTTTTCAGACCGGACTTTTGAAAGCTTTTGGTAATAGTACGTTGGTGACCCTGTTGTCTGTAACACTAATCCTATTAACAACTGCGTTAGCTTCCTTTGTACTTCAGCGAAGACAAACGCCGTCAATGAGCCGATTAAAAACCTTATTTATTATTGGACTAATTCTTCCCGGTCAAATCATTCCGACCTATATGATATGCAACTTTCTAGGTGTTCAGTCCTTCTTGGGGGCGGCGGTCGTATTGACAGCAGCAAATATTCCACTTGGAGTATTCATGTATATGGGCTTCTTAAAGAGTATTCCAATTAGTATTGATGAAGCAGCGATAATGGATGGATGTAGCCCAATGCAGTTGGTTTTTAAAGTGATTTTTCCTTTATTAAAGCCAATGACAATTACTTTATTTATACTGAACTTCATGAATATATGGAATGATTTTGGAACGACAATTTATTTTCTGAATAGTCCAAAAAATTATACGCTGACATTAACTATCTACAATTTCTTTAGTACCCATAGTTCTGATTGGAACTTAGTATTTGCTGATGTAGTAGCTGTTTCCTTGCCAGTTATTATCGTTTACTTCAGCGCACAAAAACATATTATGTCCGGTATGACATCCGGGGCGGTAAAGGGGTAATTATGCTGATATATCCAGAGAATCCATCCAAAGGCATCACATATGCGGAGGATAAGAACTTATTTATGAGACAAGGGGTTGAGTCCAAGAAGGCACAAGAGGTAGGGCTTACATTGTCATCAGAATGGAAGACCTTTGTCAATGGAAAAGAAATAACAACTTATAGTGCCCCCGTTACTCATGCGGGTCCCCAAAGTTTTGCTATGATAAACTTTAATGAAGAACCGCTTCATATAGAAGTTGAATATGCGGGACCGTTAAGAGAGGCAGAACTGTTACCAAGAGAACTAGAGATACCAATTAAGATAAAGGACAACCGATTTAGTTTTATTGCATATAAGCCAGGCAATATGGTGATTGAAGCTAACCATAGCTTTCGAAATCCTCTTGCGCTTTTTCTGTCGGAGGAAGAAGAAATTCCGGATCCTGAGGATCCGATGGTACTTTGGTTTGCACCAGGTATTCACCAGGTGAATTACCTTGAACTACAGGATGATCAAATCTTGTATTTATCTCAGGGAGCAGTTTTAAGAGCCATTGACCCCAAAGAGGGAGATCCGTTTATCATCGAAAGTGATTGGGCCGAAAAGAAGAATTATTATGATTTTATTTTTGCGCAAGATAAGAAAAATATAAAAATATGCGGCAAAGGTATCATTGACACCTCTGGACTTGACTGGCATGCACGAAGAAGTATTGTATTTTCTGATTGCAGTAATATATCTGTATCCGGAATTACTTTAAATGGTGCAGCCCATTGGACAATGCCCTTTTTTGGGTGCACTGAGGTCAGTGTAAACAAAGTTAAAATCATAGGATACCGAGAAAACAGCGACGGTATTAATTTGGTGGATTGTAAGAATGTAACGGTGAAAAATTGTTTTATACGTACCGGAGATGATGCGGTCTGTGTGAAAAGCATGGGGTTAAATAAGAGATTTGGTAGCTCGGACATTCATGTAAGTGACTGTATTGCTTGGAACGATAAGGTGCGTTCTTTTGGCATCGCCGGTGAAACTCGTTATGAAATAAAGGATATTCTATTTGAAAACTGTCAGGTATTATGTGGGGCTGCGGACTGGACCAGAGAAGTTGGTGCACTCTGCATCGTAATATCGGACAGTGCAACCATTCATAATATAACCTTCCGGAAGATTAGCATACGACAGGAAAATAACTATGCAATTAACTGTATGATAATGAAGGATTACTGGTCGACGGATGAGGAGGCTGGGCATATTAAAGATATTACCTTCGAGGACATACAAATTCCAGAGAATGCCACGGTATATCTGGAGGGTTATGATATCGAGCATCAGATACAGGGATTACATTTTAGAAATATAAAGACATATGAAAGAGGAGAGGAGGTTGTCATTAACCGGTACATATTGAAAAACCAGTTTGTTAAGCTATAGTAATGGAGGAAGAGTGAAGAAAGGACCTTTCACTCGGAAAGAATCCGCTAGCGGCTTCTTTCGATAAAATATTATATTGGAGGGTATTTATGAAAGGAAAGCAAAAACTTATTATTTTATTGGTGTTTATTATGGGATTAATAGTTCTGCCAAAATTAGATGTATTTGCAACGGAGCAGAGTACCAGTGTTACTACTTATGATATGCCGGCTGGATTACCATCCGGTTATGTATCTTCAGATTTTGGAGTTGCAGTAAATAATATCGATGTTGATGTATACCATAGTGGTAATAACGCCTGGGGCAAAGGCATTGCTTTTGGGTCCTTTGACTTTAGCGGCACAGTTACAGTTAAAGTTACTGCAAATTTTTCTTTTAGCTCTGTGAGAATTTTACCTCGTTCTTCAGGAGTTGCTTGCAGCGTTAATAATAGAACCATAACCTTTGTGTTAGATAAACCTCAGAATGTTACGCTTCTATTTGATGAAAACTTCCAAGGCAGAACGCTTCACTTATTTGCACAGGCTCCGGAAACGGATATACCAGCTGCGAATGACAGTAATGTTATCTATTTTGCACCCGGATACTATGATTATTCTAACCAGGCTCCGCTGATTATCCCTTCTGGTAAGACTTTATATCTAGCAGGCGGGGCTGTGGTTAGAGGACGCGTTGTTATTTTAAATGCCTCCAATGTTAAAATCTGTGGTAAAGGTATACTTTTAAACGATTACACCACGAATGACGGCTATGACAGTGTGGCGCTTGCGATTAAAAGCAGTAATTATGTTACGGTAAAGGATGTCATTATAGCCAGAAATGCAGCATCTTGGAGTGCATTTATGTGGAAATGCGGAAATATCACAGTAGAGGACGTGAAGGTAATCAATCCTCGTTATGCCAGTTCAGATGGATTTGATATTGCCAACAGCCATGATGTACTGTTCAACAGAATGTTCATACGTTCCTGTGATGACAGTATAGCAATTAAAGGAACAGGAACTAATGGCTATGTACCTTCCCAGAATCCAGCAGATGCCCTTCCCGTTTACAACATAACAATTCAGAATTTGCAGGTGTGGAGTGATGCAAACAATGCATTAGGAATCGGTGCAGAGACCATTGCCTCCTATTATGATACAATTACCTTTAAAAACATTGATATCCTATATAATTTTGATGATATTAATTATCCGGACTTTTTTAAAGAACGAGCTGCAATCAATATCTGTGCATTAAATGCTACTTACCTAAGAAATATAACCTTTGAGGATATCCGAGTGGAACAGGGAAAGAGACTGATTGGCATTGATATGAGTGATGATTTCTGGTTTGGTTCTTTACAGGGTAATTGGAGTTGGCAAGGTAATATGGATAATATTACGTTTAAAAATATAACCTCCTATTCTAATGGCAGCAATGAAATAAGAATATACGGAAAAGATACCGCTCATAACATAACGAATGTTACCTTTGAGAATGTTGTAATTAATGGGCAAAAAATATTAAACTTTAATGACAGTCATTTCAGTGTAAACAGTTTTGCTAATAATTTGAAAATAATTGATAATGGGATACAGGTGGCAACGGCAAACGGACCCTTTGGCTACAAAGTTCATGTGGCAGCAAAAGAATTCTCCACAACACAGGGACTAAATGGATGGTATTACCGTACCTGGACTGCAGGCATTGGGAACTTGAATATGAGCTGGAATACAGATCAATCAGGGCATTGGAGAGGACAAAATTCTTATGATGCCATCTGGGTAAATGGAAACAACCTTTATCTGCATCCAGATAATGATCAAACAATGTTAGAATGGAAGGCACCTCAGAGCGGAGAAATTAATATTGTAGGAACGGTTAAGAAATATGATATAGGCGGTGGGGATGGAGTGAATGTGAGCATTTGGAAAAACAATACTCTAATTTGGCCTGCAAATTGGCAAACAATTGCCTATAACGATAATATAGGAAAAGAACATAATTTTATGACTACAGTTTCGGCGGGAGATATTATATCCTTCCGTGTCGATGAAGGGGCTAATAATGCATATGACACAACAATCTGGAATGCAACAATTATCTATGAATAATACATTGACATTAAAAGACATTAGAATACGAGATCCGTATATAATTACTGACGCCAAGACGAAGACCTATTATATGTTTGGGACGACGGATACTGAGCCATGGTTTGGTAAAGGAGAGGGATTTCTGGTATATCAAAGTAAAGATCTTAGTGAGTGGACTAACCTGGGGTATGCATTTACACCTGACCAAAACTTCTGGGCTGAGAATAATTTCTGGGCACCTGAGGTACATCCTTATGGGGATGTATTCTATATGTTAGCAAGTTTTTATGCCGAAGGAAAGTGCCGTGGGGTACAGATTTTAAGGTCGGAGGCGATACAAGGTCCATTTGTACCAATAACGGACAGAGCAGTTACACCTAACGATTGGGAATGTCTTGATGGAACGCTCTATATAGATGAAGAGACCACCTGGATAATCTTCTCCCATGAATGGACTCAAATTCAAGATGGTGCAATCTGCTGTGCTAAGCTATCCAAGGACTTAACAACCATGGTTTCCGAACCAGTTGTATTGTTTCATGCTTCTGAGGCTCCCTGGAGTATTCCGAACACTGGAAATGTAATTCAAAAAGAAGGTAATAATTACGTTACAGATGGACCGTTTTTATTTAAGACGACAAAGGGTGAATTGAAGATGCTTTGGTCAAGCTTTTCAAAGACGGGATATTCCATCGGAGTAGCAAGCAGCCAAAGTGGACAGATTAGCGGACCTTGGGAGCAGGCAGAAGAGCCATTTTACAAAAAAGATGGTGGGCATGGAATGCTATTTCATACATTGGAAGGAGAACTAAAGCTTGCAATGCATACGCCTAATACATCACCTGAAGAAAGGGCAGTGTTTTTATCAGTTGCCCCAGATAAGGAATTAGGGCTGCGGTGTATGGAGTAGTGGAATAAGAGAACAAGTTAGTAATATAAAATTGATGTAGATTGGAAAAGCCTTGCCCTAAATGTGGGTAAGGCTTTTTATCAATTCTACTCTACTATTCGTAACTCTTTCTACTTTTGTATGTTTATAAATATTTGTTAAATGATTCAAGGACAAAAAATGTGCAGATATTGTTATTACATACGCCTATGTATTTAGTTTTAGTTACTTTAATGTTAAAATATGGATTATAATATGTGCTTAAAACTATTTATGGGAGAATGTGACTTTTATATTAACGCAATCGTTTTGCTAATAGGAGGTGGGGAGAGAGATCATGGAAAATACTCTATATGCATTAAGTTGGAGTTCTAATGATTGGATATTGGAGAAATATAATTTGTACAAAACAATGTTGTTTCGCATTGCTTTTTCTTATTTAGGTAGTAAACAGGATAGTGAGGATATATTGCAAGAGGTATTCATTAAGTTGCATTATTCAGCACCTGATTTTGCAAGTTATGAAGATGAAAAAAGATGGCTTATTCGTGTAACGATTAATCAATGTAAGGATCATCTAAAAAGCTTTTGGCAGAGGAACAAAATCAGTCTGGAAGACATCGAAGCTATTGCTGCTACGACGCAGGATCATGAAGATTTACTTGAAATTCTTAGATTACACCCGAAATACAAGATTGTGATTCATTTACATTATATTGAAGGATATCACATATCAGAAATTGCAAGGATACTTCATATCAGTGAATCTGCCGTTAAAATGAGAATGAAACGAGGTCGAGAACTATTAAAGTTGGAAATGGAGGCAAATCATGAAAATTGATAGATACCGTGAGCTTATGAATCATATTGATACGGACTTAGCATGTGATGATAGGATAAAAGATGAACTTAGATTTTGTGAATTTTATGAACAGGATGAAAAGAGTGTTTTTTCATTGAAAGAGAAATCAGCTATTAGGAAACATCCTATTCTTACTGCACTGCAGAGTGTTTCAATAGCTGGGCGGTTATTAACATCCTTAGCATTTTTAGGAATTTTGCTAATCGTTTTTATTTCGTCTCATATTCATTTACGATCAACAGTGCCGACAAATAATAATTCATCGATTTCACCAATAACAAAAGAATCCGAAGAGAACAAAGACATCTCTCAAAACACGGTAGTAGAGGCAGAAGAAAATACAACGATTGATCCAACAAAAGATACAACTGAAAATACAGCAGAGAAGGCAATAAAAGGAGAAGATATCTATACAACAATAGATTCAACAGAAGATTTAAAAGATACCACTGAAGTTGAGCAAGATAGCTATGTTGCAGCTCCAAATGATGATGCACAAGCTGGTGATTTTTATTTTGCACATTTTGATGTGGTAGCTGACGGAAATGTGAAAGCATCCATTCCGAGTCTGGGTATTCGCTTACATGGTTTAGTAGATTCAATTAATCCGGACGATTTAACAGACATTTTGCTAACTAGAGATGGTGTGCCAGTTGATAATGGGATTACATTGACAAATAGGATTGATCAGTTTGAATGGGATTATGAGTATATTACTGATTTCTATTTTAAATTTACTACTAATAACACGGTACCAGGGTATTATAGGTTGACTGGTAAATTTAAGGGTGTTCCCTTTGAAACATATAAGAAGATTATTGAAGCTAAAGTTACTGATGAAGCTGCAAATTCTGATAATTTAGATCAGGTGAGTTTGATGGGTACTGTTGATGCTAAGGACAACTGGATTAAATTTAGTGAAGTAGTGTTTTCATTTAATGGATTACAAAATTCGTTTTATGTATCAGACCTAACCGATCTAAAGGTTACTTGTAACGATAAAGAAATACCATTTTCCTTTGAGAGTAAAGTTTTTCGATATTATGAAGAAAGTAATTATATAGAAACCAGTTTTAATTTGGTGCTTACCAATGAGTTTGCTGACCCTGGAGTTTATGTTATTACAGGCAAATATCGGGGAATACCATTTGAATCAAATGAAATGACGATACTACCTACAACTAATTATTAAAGGAGGAAAATTTTAGTATGAAAAAATGCATATCTTTTGTTCTAGTATTAATTTTTATATTTTTTTCATGTTCAGAAACCGCTTTCGCTTCTGGCACCATAGTAAAAAAATCAAGTAGTTCAACTAAAATAGTTAAAGTATATGCGCGGATGCAAACATTTGGAGCAATTGATGAAAATGGAAATGTTTACATGTGGGGAGTAAATTATAATGGTCAATGTGATGTACCGAAAAATTTACCACCTATTGTGGAATTGGGAATCGGTAACTCCCATGTTGTAGCATTGGATAAAAATGGAGTATTGTATGGATGGGGAAAACAAAACTATGGTGAACTAGATTTTCCTAAGGACCTGCCACGGATGGTTTCTGTTGCTGCTAACGGTTATCAAACCACTGCTTTGTCAAAAAACGGGAAAATATATAAATGGGGAAATACAAATGGTGGTAGTCAGGATAATGTCCCGGCTGAACTATCCAGTTCCAAGGTGGTACAGATATCAAACGGTGCTTATAATACTTCTGCTCTGACTGGAAGCGGATACATTTACACCTGGGGTATTGAATACTATGAACCAGTGAAAGCAGACGTTAAAATGCTGGCACCACTTGCGAATAGTACAGTCTATTTAGGCATTGACGGAAAGGTATATGGCAAAGTGCCTCATGCTAATATAATGTATCGTTATAAGCCTCAACCGAAATTACCTTCTATTAATAAGCTTTTTGGTGGTGATTGTAATCTGGCAGCGATTGATGCCAATGGAAAGCTTTATGTCTGGGGTGAATACCAATATAAAGAACAAGGTGGAACCTTCATTGATATACCAAAAAATCTGCCTGCAATTACAAGTGCCGCATTTGGGTATGAAAGTATTGTTTGCGTGGGAACAGATGGAAAACTTTATCAATGGGGTGACAATTACTATTATTATGACAAGAAAATGCCTGATCAAATTAATGGCTTTAAGGATAAGTCCCCCGTATTTAAGGCAGTAAAACCAATTGACTTTAGTAAACCCTATGAAGTATACAGCTATGAGGATTTTGTTGATGCTATTAGTCTGCCCTACGATACGATAGAGGTTAAAAGTGATATTGATATAGCAGGTAACACAGTAAATTTAGACAAGCAAAAAACGTTGATTGTTAGTAAAGGTGTTACTGTCAAAGTTAGCACATATAATTTTAACATTTATGGACAGATAATAAATAAAGGTAAGATTATTGTATCAGGCAGAATTGGCTTTAAAGCGGAATCACCCAAGGTAGGAAATATTAAGATATCAAATTATAGCAGTAGTGGTGAAATCGAATATTATCCATCCTATTTTGATGTTGATATAGTTAAAAAATATTTATTATCAAATTCGATCTATACTTCCTTGGTAATAACCCCGGAAGAGGAATTAATATTAGAAATTAATAAAAATGTAACCATACCTAAGAGTAAAACCCTACGTTTGAATAGTTATTGTACTCTTAAAGTGGAAAAAGGCGTGACACTAAAGATAGATGGAAAGGTTGAAACTTACAACGAGCCTGTCATTCTAGGCAAAGTAATAGGAGAGATTGAGGTATTAAAATAATTACAGTTTTTGACTATCACTTACAAATATAACAGTTAAAAAGAGCATCCACCCTTGATATGCCCCTGTCTACGTGACAGGAGCATATCAAGGGTGCACGCTCTTATCTTTCTGTAGCCGATAAGTGGAATTCAAGTGCTTTTGAAGAGCCTGTAACAAACTATTTATCACTACCCATAATGATATATTAATTAGTATTTACAATGGTATATTCTTCAGCGATAAAATTGAAGGCATCCCCATTCGAACTATAGATATTAGTAAAAGAGCAAGTTAAGCTTCTGTCTTCTGAACTAATACCGTCTTTTAATTCAAAATGAAGGTGAGGACATCGTGATAAACCAGTGTTACCTACCAAACCAATAACTTGGCCTTGCTTTACAATATCTCCGACTTTTCTGATATATGGATGTTTCTCTGCCATTGTGGTATCCAGTATTTTAATGCTTCAGAAGAATATCCTTGTTCTTTTATAACATGACCATCTTTTTTTAATATAAAAGAAAGATTTTGAATTTCTAGCATCTTAGTTGTTATATTTTTAATCCTTAACGCTCTTAACATAAAGTCAGAAAATTGAACATTACAATAGGGGTCGTAAGTTGTTATGATATAATCTTTTGGTAATATCGTTATTTCCATCTTTTATAACTCCTCTTGATTGATTTATATTTAAATACATATTTTAATTTACTTTACCATTGGATTCACCACTTCCTTAAGTTTTAGTTAAAGGTTATCACATGGTATATCAGGTAACAACCTAATACACTTTTCTTAAAGAAAAATGAGAAAGTATTAAAACTTAAAACAAGTATATAAATGTAATACGTATCAGACAGCTAGGATATGACTGTCAGGATACATAATCAATTTTTAACAAAAGACGATGTTGTTTATTTGTTGTTAAATATGAACTATAATAGAAAATATATTATGTTTGTGGAGGTTTCGAATGCAAAATAAACTTCTCATAGTTGATGACGATAAAGAATTAATAAAAATGTTAAAGTACTATTTTGAATTAAGAGGGTACTTGATTTATATAGCGAAGGATGGAAAAGAAGCCTTAGAAAAGATAGAGATACTGCCGGATTTGATTTTACTGGATGTTAACATGCCATATATTAGTGGGATGGAGGTATGCAAGCGTATTCGTAATAAAGTATCCTGTCCTATTCTGTTTTTAACAGCAAAGGTTGAGGAACAGGATATAGTGAATGGCTTATTATCAGGTGGTGATGATTATATCACTAAGCCTTTTCGTTTAAAGGAACTGGAAGCTAGAATTGCTGCACATATTATTAGAGAAGAACGTAATAGGGATAAGAGACGAATAAAATTCGTAGATAGCTTAAGTATAGATTTTGTTGGGAGAACAGTGCATTATTCTGATAATGAAGTCAATCTTACAAAGATGGAGTATGAAATAGTTGAATTTCTTTCCAGTCATGCAGGACAGGTCTTTGATAAAGAGAGAATATATGAAAAAATATGGGGATACGATGGAGAGGGAGAAAGTAGAATTGTAACGGAGCTTATACGTAGAATTAGAAAAAAGTTATTGGAATATACAGACAAAGAATTTATTGAGACAGTATGGGGGTGCGGTTACAAATGGAGCGTATAAAACAATTATCATTAAAGAAGACCTTAATGATTTATTTGATTATCGCATTGGCTGGAAGTTTTTTTTCGGCAGCTATAATAATCTCAATAGCTGAACGAACTCAAGAAACCGTTTGGGCTAAATATATTGATAGCGATTTATTTAATATGGCAATCCAGAACGAAGAAAAATATGGATTTGTAACACATATATCTAGGCCTAGTTCCTATAGCATGACAAAAACGGATTATAATACTTCAGAAACTTGTGATTTTATTATTACTTGGACACCGCTCATATTGTCAACCTTGTGCTCCGCTCTTGCTGTTATTATATTTTATACAGATAAATTAAGGACACCCATTAAAATACTAGAAGATGGTTCCAATGAAATAGCAAATAATAATTTGGATTTTAATATTAAGTATGATTATTACGATGAGATGGGAAAATTATGTTCCTCATTTGAAAAAATGAGAAATCAGTTACAAATTAATAATAAGTATTTATGGAAGATGATTGAGGAACAAAAAACATTAAAAGCAGCAATTGCACATGATTTGCGGTCGCCACTCGCAATTTTAAAAGGGTATCATGAAATGTTACTAGAGTTTATTCCCCAAGATAAGATTGATAAAGAACAATTAAATGAGATTATTTTGTCTTGTGATAATCAGACAGAGCACCTTTTATTATTTATAAATAAAATGAAGCAACTATCAAGTCTTGAAGATAGAAAAGCAGACTATGTAACTATTAATACAGAGGAACTTATAAAGCAATTAAAAACATCAGCTATTATTCTTGCCAGTCCAAGGAATATCGAAATAGAATTAATTATGGAAGAAGGTGCTCTTAGGTCATTTCAAGCAGACATGTCATTTATTTGCGAGGTGTATGAGAATTTAATTTCAAATGCAGTGCGATTTGCAAAAAAGAAGATAAGGATAGAAATTAAATTTGTAGAAGCTTTCTTGCAAATTGAGGTATGCGATGATGGTATAGGTTTTAATAAAGATAATATAGAGTTAGTTACCAATGCCTACTACCATGATAATTCTACAGAGGAACGAAACCATGTTGGATTGGGGTTATATATCAGTAAGCTCCTTTCTGAAAAGCATGGAGGAAAGATATATATAAAAAATGCTATCAATCAAGGAGCTAGTGTGAAAGTCGAGTTTTTAATTCGCTAAAAGTTATGATCTAAAGAACATTCTTTTTTCTTGAATGTTCTTTTTTTGCGCGAAGGTATAATTGAAACGCACTCGCGCTAACCGGAAGAAACTCGCGTAGAGAGTTTTTTCTGGTTGTCTTTTTATTGTTATTTAACTGATATTCTATTCATATAGGAAGAGAGGTGAAGGAATATTGAAGACTATAATTAAAATGGAATTAAAAAGATATTTCAGAAATCCAATTTTTTATATTGGAGCAATCTTAGTGGTACTAGGCGTATACAATAGTGTATCTCCTTATCTAGAAATTGATTATTTTAATAATGAGAGTGAGATACATACATTGGAGAAATGGTCTGAGATAGCTGATGCTGATATCATAGATGGCTATATACCTACTACAAGGGAAGAGCAATATACAATGGGGATTGAGAAAATATGTCAGGTTATGGTGGATGAATTTGGGTTTAATCAAAGGCAGAAAAATGAGCTGGTGAACAAGTTAGTTGTGAGTAATATGTCTTTTATGGAGGTTGCGGCGTACATGGAAGCCAATTACTCTTTTCTAAGTGCTAATGTATATTTTAAAGAATACGAGTTAAAACAAGCGAGTGTTGAAGAAGCGAATCATTATATTAATACATCTCTAGAAAAACATAAGTATAGCAATTATTTTTCTAGAAAATTTGCGGATTACTTTGGAGTGTATATTATTTTTTATGCCATTTTTATGTTTGCATTTTTATTTATCAGGGATTCAAAAAGGGACATTTATGAATTACTGCATACGAAACCTTTGAAAGCAAGTGAATATATCATTGGTAAAATCATCGGCGGTATGTCAGCTTTGAGTATAGTAGTAATTATTATAACAATGATTTTTAATGTTCTTGTAATGTCGCATGGAATGTCAGTTGGATTTCCTGTATCCTTTTGGGATTTATGGATTTCTGTAATTTTATTAATTATCCCCAATCTACTAATGGTTGTAAGTGTCTACACAGCAATAGCGGTGCTATTCAAAAGTCCATTACCGGCAGTCCCGGCATTGGTATTATATATGATTTACTCTAATATGGGGAGCGAGTTAGAGGATGGAATTTACGGATATAAAATTAGGGAACTGGCAATTTTAGTTCGTTTCCCAGATGTATTTTTTGAAACAATAATACCCTTGCAGGCGGTAATTAATCAGACTATTTTGTTACTAGGTGCAGTAATAATTATTCTTTTAAGCATTGCGATATGGAGGAGGAGACGAGTTTATTGAAGCATAATATAAAAATAGCATTAACAAGGACAAAGGTCTGTTACTCAATTTCCTTTATGATAATATTGGCATTGATTAGGGGAGTATCATATCCGGATGAAATAGGGGTAGCAATGGATGCAAACGTTGCTTTACTGGCTATTATATTCTGCTCTGATGCATATTACCAGGAGATACATGATAATCGTTGGGAGATTTTTGATCTTTTACCAAGGAGGAAAAGATTTCATTCTATCTGCCAAAGACTGCTGATTCAGGTTATATATCTAAGTATACTATGTACTTTGAATTATTGGGTCTTCTATATAAATTTTATAACAAACAGGAGTGAAGTTGAATTGTTACGGATATATATAACTGCAATTTTCGCTTGTTCTGTTAGTATACTGTTTTTTGGAACATTAGCTTTCACTTTTGTCAATGTTTTGAAAAGTTTATGGGGAGGTATTGGAGTTACTTTTCTGATATGGAGTACTTTAAGTTCTACGATAGGAAAAAAATACCGGATTATATAAATGTATTTGGGTATGGTAATAGCAAATATTTTGAATGTACAGATTGGATTGTTGGAAAGCTAGTTGCCGTTATTGTTGCAATCCTATTAATTTATTCTAATAAAAAGCTGCTGGTCTGGAAGGGGAAGGGTTAAGGTGATGATATGTCAATTGAAATAAAGGATTTATCTGTTCGATTTAGAAATGGAACAACCGCAATAAATCGTATCAACATGAATATTGATAAAGGAATTTATGGATTATTGGGTGAAAACGGTGCGGGTAAAACGACGCTTATGCGCGTATTAACCACTATTTTAACGCCAACAGAAGGTCAAGCGAAGCTAAGTGGAATCGAATTGAAAGTACAGAATTACGAAAAGATTCAAAAAAGAATAGGTTATCTACCACAGGAATTAGGTCTGTATCCTAACTTATCTGTTAGAGAGACCCTTGAATATATGGGGGGATTAGCAGGCGTATCGAAGGCAGAATGTAAAGAACGAATAGACTTTTATTTGGAGAAAACAAGTTTGACTGAGCATCAGAGAAAAAAGAATAGGCAATTATCTGGTGGAATGAAACGACGTGTGGGACTAGTTCAGGCGTTGCTCCATAACCCTGAAATTCTTGTCGTGGATGAGCCAACAACTGGGCTGGATCCTGAAGAAAGAGTTCGAATAAGAAATTTATTGGTAGATTTCTCAAGGGATAGGATAGTATTATTTTCAACATATGTAATAGAAGATTTGTCTGCGACATGTAATACACTAGGTGTACTGAAAAAAGGTAATCTGATTTATAATGGAAAAACAGATGCACTGCTTAACCAAGCAAAAGATAGGGTATGGATATGTAAATTGAAAGATGAAGAAGAATACAAGTTATGCCAAAATAAATATATAATATCCTCTAAAAACTATAAGGAGGATGGGATAGAGGCGAGAATCATTACGGATATAAAGCCAGATGTTTTAGGAGTAAAAGCGGATGTAACATTAGAGGATGCGTATATTTATGTTATGAATAGTAAGGAATCTACAGCGGATAACAGGTAATCGAAACGTCTTTCCAAAAAGCATGGAAAGCCGTCACAAGAATAAAAGATATTCACCAATAGGTTCGCATTTTTATTCGTCGCTTTCATCTTTTGGTTACGCAATTAAATTAGAATAGAGGTACTACTACACTAAAAATGGCGTAGTACCTCTGTTTTAATTTAAACAGATAACAGGAATCAGATAGAGCAAAAAATCGCTAGACCCTTATTTAGTGCTTATCATACGGGTTGTGTAAATGATTGTAAAGATGTTATGGAAACACTGACAATAAGTATAGTTAAAGCAGGAGTGGGTAAAAGTTAAAAATCATCTAACAGCATGACTTAATCAAACTTCTTATACAGCTGTGTACAATGACAATCGTCACACCATCTTGACCTATTTGTTTTCCGCATTTGTTCAAAATGTTGCTGTAAACGATCAATATCCTCGGAAGTTTTTATGTCATTTATTGATGCCTTATATTCATAAGAAGTATAGCTACAAGGACTTATAAACCCGCTTTCATTAATGAACCAAAACCACTCCCCAGGGTTACACTCATCTATTGATATCATCTTATTATCTGTAGAATATACAATTCTATCGAGGTAATCTTTGCTTCCATGAATTATTAGTCCAGCATTGTATAAATCATTCTTTATATCGGGCAACTCTTTTATAAATTCATCTACTTGTTCAGTTTGTAAGCGATTGTCACCATAGAATTCGGGCCTATCATATCCACCAAGTTGGTTAAAGGTGAGTTCATCTACACCAATTTTGACAAGTAACTTACAAAAGTCTTTAAATTGCCCAATATTCTCTCTTAATAAAATTGTATTTATTTTTATCTTTAAGTTACTGTTTGCAGCTTTTCTCTCTTGATTCAGTCGAGTAATGTTTTGAACTATTAAATCAAAATGACCAGGCATTTTTCTTATTCTATCGTTGCACTTTTGAAAACCATCTAAACTGAGTACAATTTCCGAAAAATTATCAATAACATTTTTGCGAATCTTCTCTGAACTTAACAAAATGCCATTTGTTGTAGTACTTACGTCAATACCTAATGTAATAAGTTTCTTAGACAAAGGTAATATCTCTTTAAATAAAAACGGTTCGCCACCAATCCAGCTTACAAGTATCTCGCAATTTGTTTGCTGCTTATATTTTCCCAGAACATCAATCAAGCTGTTAACTTCATCATAATCAGCATCATTTCTAAGTCTCTTAACCTCATTGCTGTATGAGCAGAAAAGACAATTCATATTACAATCCTGTGTAATTCGCCATACAATAACTCGCTTTTTCATTTAACAGTTTTCCTTTCAAACAGCCTCGCCGGGCGGTGTCCAAGTTTTGTTGTCATTTCATTGGTTTCAATAACATTTTCTATGATTTTTCTTCTAAAATTTGCTACTTGCTGTAGTTCGCCAGTAATTGCTTCATATGCATTTTGATATTGAGTAAGTGTAAATTTTTCCGGTAACAAATCAAAAATTACATCCGAATAGGTAACTTTTGCTCTTAAACGTGTGATAGCATACTTTATAATATCTATATGGTCAAAACCTAAATCCTGTTGGAATAATGTAACACTATCACAGATTAATTTTATATTATCGTCTTCGAAAATGATGTCAAACCATTTACAATCAAGCTCCTGGGATTGTATCTCTGATATTAACCCAAGATATGAAATAGATATAACTCGTGCTCTTGGATCTCGGTTAACTCGACTGAAAGTGTATAACTGTTCGAGATGACAATCTAATATATGAATCTTTTTAAGTACATTGCGCTTTATACTTTCTTCTGGAGTTTCATCGATGTTAATAAAACCACCTGGCAAGCACCATAAATCTTTGAAGGGTACCTCTTTTCGTTTGTACAAAGCAACACAGAGTTTAGGAATTGGCAACTTTCGATAATTGTCCTCATCATATGTGTGGATTGAAAAAATAACCGCATCAACACAGACGAAAGGATGATTGTATTTAAAAATTGAATCCAAAATATATACACTCCTTTTTGCTGATATAGTTAACATGATAATATCAATCATACTATATCTATCACTAATAATCAACAATTATTACCAATAATAAAAACTTTTATTTTCCAGACTTGCATGTATAATTATAAAAAAAGAAGCAGTAGCACCATTTTTAGTGCTACTGCTTCTTTTTTTATATAAGCGGATAACGGGAATCGAACCCGCACTCCAAGCTTGGGAAGCTTGTGCTCTGCCACTAAACCATATCCGCATATTAATATTCTAAAACTTTCCATTAAAAAGTCAATAAGAAGTATGGAAAAGTGCGACTAAAATTTAAATAGTTGGAAATAATAAGGATGTAAAAAAGCCTCATCATTACCTAATGTATACAAATCAGGCAAAGCGGGGCATAATACACACACATTTCCCCGATTTGAAAAAATTTCAATTAGGTGCGTGTGATAGGTATAAATAAATTTTTATCTGAGAAAAATATAATCGAGGTGATAACAGTGAACAAGAACAAATTTACTGAGTTTTTCAAAGGAAAGGGTTATTACGTATTACTGTTTGTCGGTGTTTTAGCAATTGCTGCGGTTGCTGTAGTTGGATCACAGCTGTCCTCTAATAATGGAGAAGAGGAACAGAATTTTGTGAACTTGAATGACACAGATGATGATCAGTTGGCTGTTGATGACACAGATATTGACTTAGCAGAGAATGACCCAATAACGGAAGGGATTGCAAATCTGAATGACAATCCTAATACCGATGTTGCTACGAATGATGATGCAAACGAAGTGGTAGAAAGTAATGGTAGTCAGGTTGAACTGGAGGGATATGAAACCCCTGTAGGTTCCGATGATGCAAAAGCGGAAGACGACACAGAAGAGGCTTCCACAGAACCTGATGCAGTTGAGACAACAGGCGATACAGTTGAAACTGATACCAACAATATCGCTAACAATCTCTCCTTCACAGCTGAGGATGATCTCCTTTGGCCTGTAAATGGTAATGTTATTATGAACTATAGCATGGATCATACCATTTATTTTGCAACCTTGAAGGAACACAAAGTTAATCCAGCGGTTATAATCGATGCAGAAGTTGGTACCGAAGTAAAAGCAGCAGCTAACGGTGTGGTAACTAGCGTTGAAACAAACAATGAGGAAACTGGATTTACAGTTACTATGAATATCGGTGGCGGATACAGTCTTGTTTATGGACAACTTGATACAGAAAGCGTTGACCTTGAGGTTGGCGATGCTGTGGAAGAAGGCTCTGTAATCGGTACAATTGGTAATCCTACAAAGTATTATAGTATTGAAGGCAGCAACCTTTACTTCCAGGTGTTGGAAGATGATCAAATTGTAAATCCTATGTTATATTTGGAATAGGAATTATAGAATAATGAAATAAAAAATGAGAGGATGACTTATAGGATTGATTAAGTCATCCTCTCTAATTATTTAGTAAATATCCTTTGTTGCTTAAGGCTATCTCTATCCGGTTTAAAGTTTCCACAGAGTCGGCTTCAATAGTGTGCTGATGAATACCATCCGTTAACTCTTTAAGAGGAACAATTTTGTTTTCTTTTACTTTGCTTACAAAATCATAGATATCCTGACGGTTACGAATAATCAAAGCTGTCTCAATTTCACCATAGATCTCGTGCTTTACTTTAACATCTAGTATTTTACCGCCCTGATCTACAATCGTACATAGTTCGTCTTCTATCTGCTCTGTGGTATGCCTAACATGGAAAATACGCTTAATACTTTGTTTATCGGTGGGATAAATCAAATAGCCTTTCGTAGTTGAGAGCACGTTGACATCACTGGCGCGAAGTAAGGCAATATCTTGAACAATTACCTGACGGCTTACACCAAGTAGCTTTGATAGCTCTCCACCCGATATGGGGTCAGCAGTGGTTTTAAGTATGTTTACAAGCTGATCTCTTCGTTTGTTTCCTTCCAATTAGCCCTCCTAATAAATGTACTTTGCATTTCTTCTAGATTTAGATATAATAAAAATGGTTATGATAAGATTATATACTGTGCAAACTAAGTTGGCAACGACTTTTAAGCATATTGATAGGAACGGGAAAAGAGGAATTGAGATGTTTCGTTTATGGGCAAAAGTATTTAAAGAAAATAGAATGATTAAAGATATGGTAGTAGTTAATGAGGATAAAGAAATGCGTAGAACCCAGAAGGTATTCCAGGCAATTGATGAGATTTGTCATGCCTATGACCTATCAAAGCCAATATGGTTGGAGGCTACGATTAATGACTTTAAACGTCATGACAAAGCCAGATTTACTAAGGATAATTTTATGGAGACCATCGATTTTGATTATCTCGAAATCCATGTGATTGAAGAAGATTAGAACATAGGAAAGGCTAGGAGCATATATGAGTAAAAAATGGATAATATCATTGCTTTCTGTTCTACTTGTTATTCTGCTTCTAGGTTATTATAGAATTTTACCTGAGTTTACGTTTTTAAGTAAAGAAGGAACTGTTACAGTGACCACGACTCCGCTTGAGGAGCCGACTACAACTGCAATTCCTCTTAAAGAAGTAGCACCAACTAGTTCTCCCATTGCATTAACGGTTAAACCACAGGAAAATGAGATGGAAGCATCGAACAATGTAGCAGAAGCAATCCAACAGGAGAGCTTATCTATGTTTTATCATGAGGGGATTACACAGGAGATTAAGGATAGGATTGTGGGTAAATCCTATGGTGAGGACTGTGACATACCCTTTGAAGATCTTCGATATGTTAAGGTATTGTACTATGGATTTGATGACAAGACCCACGAGGGTGAACTAATTGTAAATAAAGCAATTGCAGAAGATATAGTAGAGATATTTGAGGAATTATATGACATAAAATATCCAATAGAACAAATGGTGTTAGTAGATGAATATGACGCTGATGATAACGCATCAATGGAAGCAAACAATACCTCAGCCTTTAATTTCCGTAAAGTAGATGGTACCAACCGACTGTCACAGCATAGCTATGGGCTTGCGATTGATATTAATCCCTTTTATAATCCATATGTAAGAGAAATAGACGGTAAGACAGTAATACTGCCAACTGGAGCGGAAGAATATGCTGACCGAAGCCTGGATTGTAAATATTATATTAGAAAAGATGATGCTGTATATCAGGCATTTGTAAGCCGTGGTTTTACCTGGGGGGGAGACTGGAATACGCTTAAGGACTACCAGCATTTTCAGAAGAAGCTTGAGGAAATAAATTAGCCATAAGTAATTGCTAGTGTCTTGAACTACAAGACCCCAGACTTTCCTGCAGGAGTGGTTAAAAAAGGTCGTTCTATAATTAAATTGCTATAAACTGATTACGGATTATCAGTGCTTGGCTGACGCTTGAAGTGGGAAAACATTGATTTTAAAAATTGATAATGCTATAATTGGTTAAGTGTCATAACTTGGTTGTTTATATAAAGGATTTATGAGTATGAATCAAAGGAAACATATCCTGGTAACAAATCATTCTGCAGAATTGCTTGCTAAAGCCGTGAGTGCATTACAGGATGAATATGAAATGTTTATTTTAAAAAAGGAAGAGTTAGAAGATTATGTTCAGGATATGCAATCTGACTTAATCCTGGTTACGATTCCTATAGATGCTTGCGAAAGCATAAATACTTTAGATGAAATTGACAAACGTCCGGAATTCGTTGGAACACCGGTTGTTTTTTTTGCTGGTCAGGAAAATGCTTTGCTGGAGCAGCAGGCAATGAAAAAAGGAGTTCAGGACTACCTACTTTCCAGTATGTCAAAGGAACTTCTTTTGCATAGAATTTCAGCTTGTCTCGAGCTTCACGAACTTCGAAGACAAAAGCCCTATATGGACAAATATCAGGATGCCATCTCCTATAGCTTTGCAGAATTAGTGGATTTTCGAGATGAAACCACTGGGGGACATCTTAAGAACACACAGAGATATTTCTATATTTTATGGCAGGCAGCAATGGGAAGTGAGCTCTTTAAAAGTGTAATCTCCTCAGAAGATACGAGGGATATCCTTCGCTCGGTAATGCTTCACGATATAGGTAAAATTGGAATTAATGATGAGGTACTTAGAAAATCCTCCTCCTTAGACAGAAAAGAATTTGAACATATGAAGACGCACACCATTCTTGGAAAGCAGGCTTTTGACCGAATTATCAAAGAAACGGGCGGTACGCGTTGGCTCTACCTGGCAAGAGATATGGCTTATAGTCACCACGAACGTTGGGATGGGACTGGATATCCAGAAGGCATAAGAGGAAATAATATTCCTTTATATGCAAGAATGTTAGCAATTGCTGATGTCTATGATGCACTTACCTCAGACCGATCGTATAAAGAGGCGTTTTCTCACCAGAAAGCTACGGATATTATCTTGGAGGAGAAGGGAAGAATCTTTGACCCGGATATGGTAGATTTATATATAAGTGTAAATAAGCAGTTTGAAGATGCTTTAAATAAGAAGCAGGAAAGGGAGTAGCCTATGTCATACCTGGCGCTTTATAGAAAATTTCGCCCGGATAGTTTTGTAGATGTAAAAGGGCAGGAACATATTGTAACAACGCTGAAAAATCAGATTGCTGCGGGTAGAATAGGACATGCTTACCTATTTACTGGTACAAGAGGAACTGGCAAGACTACAGTTGCCAAGCTCTTTGCGAAGGTTGTAAACTGTGAGCATCCCGTGGATGGAAACCCCTGCAACGAGTGCAGAATGTGTAAAGGAATCTCTGCAGGTACCTCAATGAATGTAATTGAGATTGATGCAGCCTCCAACAACGGTGTTGATAATGTCAGAGAAATTGTCGAAGAGGTTCGCTATTCTCCTACCGAAGGAAAATATAAGGTGTATATCATAGACGAGGTGCATATGCTATCAGCAGGAGCATTTAATGCATTGCTGAAGACCATAGAAGAACCACCCGCCTATGTAATCTTTATCTTAGCAACTACAGAGGTTCATAAGATACCAATTACCATTTTATCCAGATGTCAGAGATATGATTTTAAACGAATTGCAATCGATATAATTGCCGATCGTTTAGCAGAACTTTTAAGGGCAGAGAATATTGAGGCAGAGGAAAAAGCACTTCGATATGTAGCGCGAGTGGGCGATGGCTCCTTACGTGATGCTTTGAGCTTGCTGGACCAGTGCATTTCCTTCTATCTTGGTAAGAAGCTAACCTATGATGATGTACTGGATGTGCTCGGAGCTGTGGATACACAGGTATTTGCCAGATTAATAGAGTACATTCGGGAACAGCAGGTTACTGCTTGTATAAAATTATTGGAGGAGATTGAGAGATCTGGTCGTGAGCTGGGACAGTTCATCATAGATTTTATCTGGTATCTTCGTAACCTGCTCTTACTCAAGACAACCCAGGATATCACCGAATTAGTGATAGAGGTATCCAGTGATAATCTGGAGTTATTGCAAAAAGAAGCAGCTTTATTGGAGGAGCAGTCATTAATTCGATATATTAGAGTGTTTTCAGAGCTTTCCAACCAACTTCGTTATGCCAGCAGAAAAAGAGTATTAGTGGAAATAGCACTTATCAAGCTTTGCAAACCAGAGATGGAACAGAATATGGAATCCGTTCTGGAACGCATAAAGCATTTGGAAGATATGATACAAAAAGGTGTGGTAGTAACTGATAGAAGCGCACCAGCAAGTGTGGAGGATAATCAACCGGCAAAGGAAAAGACTCCGGTCATCCTGCCAGATGCACTTCCTGAGGATTTGAAAGAAGCAGTTAGAAGCTGGAAAAGCATAGTGTCACAAATAGCGAGAAAAGCTCCTTCTTTGCAGGTCGTACTAAACAATGCGACTCTAAGTATTGATGGAAATCAGGGGTTATTACTTGTAGTTATGAATTCAATCGATAAGGATTTCATAGACCGAGAAGGTCATATGCAAGTCATACAAGATACTTTAGCAAATGTACTTCATAAGAAGATTCAGGTTAGCACCAAATATTTGGACAGAACCAAGGAACGACTAGATGATGTTCCAGATTTATCAAAATTAATAAAGATGCCAATACAATATGAATAAATAGAGAAGGCAGATAGTTGAAAGGAGATTAATACAATGGCGAAAAGAGGCGGATTTCCGGGTGGCGGTATCCCGGGTAATATGGGAAATTTGATGAAACAAGCGCAGAGAATGCAAAAGCAGATGGAAGACAATGCGAAAGTAATGGAGGATAAGGAATGGGAGGCTAGCGCTGGTGGCGGAGCTGTTACCGTTAAAGTTTCTGGCAAGAAAGAGATTTCCTCTATTAAACTATCGAAGGAAGTTGTTGATCCAGATGATATCGAGATGTTAGAAGATCTAATTATGGCAGCAGCAAATGAAGCCTTTCGTAAGATGGAAGAAGAATCTTCCGCTATGATGAGCCAGATTACTGGTGGCTTAAATGGAATGGGTGGATTTCCTTTCTAATTTTGTATACAAATTGGTGCTTATAAAAAATGTGAGTATAAATGATCATCTGGACTTGCCTTACCATCGAGGGTTGCCAAAAAAGCAACCACTCGATGCCGGTCTGAGCCATCTGATCATATATACTCACATTTTTATGTCTTGCAAAGATGTCCTGTGAGGTAGTAGAATATTCATATTATAGGAAACATGAGGTTATGGGAATGGATTATTACAGTAGACAAATTAGTAAGCTAATCGAAGAACTATCAAGACTACCCGGAATTGGAACAAAGACAGCTCAACGACTAGCCTTTCATATAATAAATATGGGTGCAGAACAGGTGAATAACCTTGCTGCCTCTATTGTAGATGCAAAGAATAATGTACAGTACTGTCAGGAATGCTTGACCCTTACAGATAAGGAGCTATGTCCAATCTGTTCTTCTCCAGGAAGAAATAAAAAGCAGATTATGGTGGTGGAAAATCCAAGAGATCTTGCTGCCTACGAAAAGACAGGTAAGTTTGATGGTGTCTATCATGTGCTTCATGGTGCTATTTCTCCGATGCTTGGTATTGGTCCTGCAGACATTAAACTTAAGGAACTAATGCTTCGCTTGCAGGGAGATGTGGATGAGGTTATTATAGCGACCAATTCAAGTCTTGAGGGTGAAGCAACCGCAATGTATCTTAGTAAGCTAATTAAACCTGCGGGAATTAAGGTGAGCCGTATTGCCAGTGGTATACCGGTTGGTGGTGACTTGGAATATATTGACGAAGTAACGCTGTTGCGGGCCTTTGAAGGAAGAATTGAGTTATAGAAAGAATGGTAAATTTGATATTGTATGCATTGAATTAAGATCTGTTGGATATGAGGATGCTATGAGAAAATTAGTTGAATTAAAGGACTTAACCAGAGAAGAGATATTTCAGATATTTGAGCTAACGGATAAAGTGCGACAAGATGAATATAACCACTTCCTATCAGGTAAAACGGTAGTGTTATTTTTTCCAAGCTCAAGTATAAGAACAAGGGTTACCTATGAAAAGGGAATTAATTTATTAGGCGGGCATTCAGTTCTTTTTGACAGTGATGTTTTAGAAAAGAAGGAAAAGATAGAAGATGTTATTGGCTATTTAAATAATTGGGCAGATGCTATTGTTGTAAGACATGGTGACATTGAACTTGTAAAAAAGATTGCAAAATATACAAAAGTTCCTGTAATCAATGCGATGACAAAAGTTAATCATCCCTGTGAAATACTTTCTGATTTGTATGTGTTTTCAAAACTTCGTAAGAATTTTTTGGAGGAAGCATATTTGTATGTTGGTCCCTCCAGCAATATTGGGCGGACTTGGAAAGATGCTTCTGATCTACTTGGTTTTTCAATTACACAATGTTGTCCGGCTGGATATGAAATGGAGAGCATCAACATTATTTATGATATAGCGGATGCGATAAGAGATAAAGATATTGTGTTAACTGATTCTCTAAGTAAGGAACAATTACAAGATTTTAAAGATTATCAGATTACTTGTGAATTGATGAATAAGGCTAATAATAATTCCTTGTTAAATCCATGTCCTCCGTTTTTTCGAGGAGAAGAGGTAGCAGAGGATGTTATAGGAAGTAAATATTTTGTTGGGTATGAATTTAAAAAGTCATTAATCGAAGTGCAGCAAGCCATAATTGTTTTTACGATGATAAATTAGGGGAGTTTGCAAATATGTTTTCTTAAATTACTTTTTAAAGTAAAGCCAGAGAAAACGGGAATAGTTTTTAAGCCCAATCAGGACAATAGTATTTGCCCATAATATAAATTATTAGCGAAATATAGAATTCTTTAACATGTAAAACAGTTCTACAATTCATTTGAAAAGAAGAGTTACTTTTGTGATTTTAAAGCAGTAATTGCCATAAAAGAAAACTAGATATATAATTGGTGTATTACATAGAAGATTTATTATGTACTAATCGTTAAAGGACATATAATTACAACTCCATGGAGGTATAAATGAAGAACCTTCCCAACTTAATAACAATTACTAGAATAATAGGAACCCTGGCTTTGTTGGCTATAAAACCATTTTCTATACCATTTCTAATCCTTTATTTCCTATGTGGAATAACTGATATTGTAGATGGAGTGATTGCTCGAAAGTTTAATCTAGTAAGTAAAAAAGGTCAGATTCTTGATAGTATTGCAGATTGTTTTATGATTTCAGTTTTGTTATTAATAGTTGTACTAAACTTTAATTTACCAGTATGGAGTTTGTGTTGGATAGCTCTAATTGCCGCTATCCGTTTATTATCTTTGATGGTAGGGTGGATGCGTTATAAACAACTAGCTTTCTTACATACTTATTCCAATAAAGCAACTGGATTTGTCTTATTTTGCTATCCTTTTCTTTACATAGTATTAGGTTTTAACTTAACTACAATTTTAGCTTGTGCTATTGCAAATATTTCAGCAATAGAAGAACTAATAATTAATATTGTTTCCAAAAGGTTAAGCAGGGATATTAAATCCATATCTTCATTAAAGTAACATCATATTTTAATAAGATGAAACGATAAGTTTTCACTTGTCATGAATACAGAGAGAACCAATTATTTGTTAGGTTCTCTCTGTATATTTAGTAGCTCTACCAAATGCGAAAGAGAAATAAGAAAACTAATCTTCTAACCTTTTAAATAAACTTTTTGCAGCAGGTTCATTCCTGATAAATTCAAGCTCATCTGTCTTATTCAAGGCATCTCTAAGCATTTTTCTTGACATATCAGGATTCGAAAGGTCATTAAATTTAATGTGCGAATATAGTTCGGATTTATTGAAATTCTCAAAGGTATCAATACCTTCTATCATATGACCCAGCATTTCAATAGTTTGTTCTTTGTCTGACTTTTCAACTGCCAATAATAGACTCGAAGTATAGGCGATATATTCTCCAAAATCGAGTGATAAAGCAATTTCTTTGGACAGGTTTGCGTATTTTTCTGCCTCTGAATATTTTTTTTCAGAGCTAAACAGTCGACAGATAAGTTGTAGAACACTAATGACCTGATGTCCA
Source organism: Bacillota bacterium (assembly GCA_023425485.1). Lineage (GTDB taxonomy): Bacteria > Bacillota > Clostridia > Lachnospirales > Lachnospiraceae > Mobilitalea. Next base: position 732 of record JAFACO010000366.1, on the reverse strand, counting down.
TCTTTGTAAATCATATTTTCATAAATCTCATAGGCCTCTTCCTTGCGAGACTGCCTCTCATAAAGGATAGCCTGCGTCAATCGCTTATCGTATCCAACAGGCTCAATCTCGTCCAGTTGCTGTTGTGCTTTCTGATAGTTCTCTTTGTTCATATAATAAGTAACTAATGAGGTTTTTGCCTGGGTAACAATTTTATTGTCATTACTGGTTAAAGCAATTTCATACCAGCCAATAATTTTATTATCATACGCATCGGTACCTGTAATTCCTTTTATTATAAGAAATGACATAAGGATATCAGCGACATACAATCTCAAGGTATCGCAATTAGGATGTTCTTTTAAAAGGTCTTCCCCTTTTTCAAAGCCTGTTGCATAACCATCCTTTTGAATTAGATTAGATAAATCTCTTCCAATTTGATTGATTTCTGCATCTGTTAATTCTTCATGAAAGGAAAGCAGCGTATCTACATCAATTCTTAAAATACGAGCAAGTGGTGCTAAAAGTGTGATATCAGGATATGAAATTCCGTTTTCCCACTTATTTACCGCAGGAGCAGTTACTCCTAAATAATTTGCTATCTGTTCCTGTGTGAGATTTTCTTCCTTTCGATACTTACGTATTACTTCATTTATTTTCATTTAAGAGCATCTCCTGTCTCATTATTAACAAGGCCTTTGTTAATTATAGAATAACAAAGGGTAATCTTTAACACAAGTGAGGTATTATCAT
>JAFACO010000350.1 GCA_023425485.1 Bacillota bacterium | reverse complement strand
TACCATTTACATAAACAGTTGCTTTTGTATTCTTACCACTGTATTCAAATTCTACCTGATAAGGAGCCTTGGAATCCGCATTCACTGTAAATACGTTCTTTTCAGCTATCGGATATGCATTTTCAATATTTTGCTTCTGATTAATTACAACTGCCTCAAGGAAAAGCTTAGTATCTCCCTTTTTCAAATAGCTCTCCCCAGCTTTTGTTACAAGCTGCCACTGAAGTGCTTTGTCATTATAACCTTTTAACTCCTTAAGCTGGATACCATTATCAAAATATACATACTTCTTCGCTTTTATATCCTGAACAAATACCACATTTCCATAGTGTTCTAATTGATAAGTACTTTCGAGGTATTGACCCTCTATTATTAATTTATATTGATTTGCGTCAACTAATTTATTAAGTGGCACTACTTCTTCCTCCGCTTCTGCTGCAGCAGCTGTTTCATCCTTAGCCAGTTCAAACTTCCACTTGGTGGTCTCTTCCTCCGTAGACACCACACCGCACTGTGCGAAACCCGACATCCTCTGAATATTTAAATAAGGACGAAGATACTCTTTCACATCCTCATAGTAGCTGTTTAGCATAATCTCATTCTCTGCATTACCAGCCGATATCTGCCACAAGCTTCCGTCGTTGGTCTTCTGTTCTTCTGGTAGACAACGAAGGGTACCATTTCCTTTATTGGTTATGTAATTACCGGTTTCACGGTTTTGCATATAGTATACACCATCAACCTCACTTACGATTAGCTTCCAGTGAGATCTGGCATCAGATTCTGAACTTTTCTTATAAATAACAGCTCCTGAAGAATTCTCATAAAGATATTCTCCTTCCTTGGCACTGTTAAATAAGCGAATATAGCCTTCCGGTATAGTTATTTGGGTTGCAGCAACATCATTTTCACTTGAATAAAGTATTGGGTCCCAATGTGGCGTACCCCATGTTGGCTGTACAGCATTTGAATCCTCTGCAAATCCATTCAAGCTTTCCATATGTAAATAGCAGTTGGATTTTAATGAATCCTGAAAAATTACAGCATTGGGATAATCCTCATTGGTATGACGTTTTAATTTCCAATAGAAGGTCTCTGATTTTTCTAATACCAGCTGTCCGGAATCTCCTTTTGCATAAAGATAATTGCCACTCTGTACATTTCGAAGAGCAGTAAATCCGGAAGCCGCATCATAAAAGAATTCCCACTGCGCATTTTTATCCGAGGGTTTTGCATTACCGTAAACCGCTTTCCCATCATCTTCAATTAAATACATAAAATAATAACTATTTCTTAAATTATAGATCCCCTCATCCATTACCAAATCACCGGATACCGCAGCAACACTTGTAGAGGGTACAAAGGTCCACTTCATACCGTTCGTTGTATCCCCGTCAGTGATAATGTCCTTACTTCTAACCTGAGTCTTGGAGGCAACATCTAAATAAAGTCCAAAGCCCTTATAATTATCAGCCTCAGATAAGATAGTTGCAAATTTCGATAACTGGAACTTCCAGTTAGACATACTGTCGAGGGTATCTGCCAACTTTAGCGTATAGGTGGCTGTATCATATTGACTCATGGTAATATACTGTGAAGTCTTTTTATTCTTAATTGCTTTTGTACCATCCGCCTGTTGCTCTATGAACCAGATATAGGTATCATCTGCACCATCTGGATTACCATGAGTAAGAAAGCCGTTATCAATTCTTAGATAAGTACCATCGTCTGCATTCTGTATACAGAAACCATTTTTCGTCATGCTAGTGATATCCATCTGATCCTGACTTATGAAATCCCACTTCATATTGCCCCAGTTCAGCTGATCTCCACTGACTTTCTGTGCAAAGGGTTTTCCCTCCAATGCACTTTCAAGATGAAGGGCAAAACCCGTGTAATTCTTGCTTGGTGACAGTAAGTTCTGTCCTTCTCCAATCTCAAACTCCCATAAGAAATTGTCTACATTGTCTAGAAGTGGTGTACAATTTATATTTTCTCCCCAATATCCTTCCACTGACTCACCACCATGACCCTCCAGGGTGATATAATCATTGGTTTGTACATTTTTCAATAACTTATAGGATGAATTTTCTTCAATAATCCATTGGAAGCTCTTATCTCCCTCCATAGGAATGCCATAGCGTAGAATGCCGTCTTCTTCATACAGGTAGGCGCCCTGGGTATAATTATTCTTAATATAATAAATTTGGTCCGAGGTATCTGCATGTGTTACTTCAGGTATAAATTGCACTAAAAGCATGACTAATAAAGCTAAGAAAGCCCAACGAATTTTCTTATTCATATGAATTCACTTTATCCTTTCACTGAGCCGGATAGGCCCTCAACATAATATTTCTGTAACGAAACAAAAAGTATGGAAATTGGAATTGATACTAAAACCGCACCAGCGGCAAATCTAGTGTACCAGGTCGCAATATTAGCACGATCCAGCATAGTAAAGAGACCTAGTGCAACCGTATAGCTGTCATACTTATCTCCCATAATTACTCGTGCAAAGATATAGTCACCCCAGGGTGATATGAAAGATATTAACATGGTATAGATGATAACTGGCTTTGAAAGAGGAATTGTAATTCTAGTAAATACCTTCCACTTGGTAGCCCCATCTATGATTGCAGCTTCATCCAATGCTTTTGGTATTGTATCAAAAAATCCCTTTACAATATAATAACCAAGTGCACTGCCACCGGAGTAAACCATAATAAGTGCAAATAGAGATTGTGTGAGACCTAATCCTTTTAAAATGTAATAAACCGCTATCATGGACATAAAGCTTGGAAACATTCCAAGGATAAGAGCAAGGTTCATGAAAGGTTTTCTCCCCTTAAATCTCAAACGAGAAAGTGTAAAGGAGGTGGAAAGTACAATAATTGTTGAAATGATACAGGAACAGGTTGCTACAAACAAGGTATTAAAAAACCATTTAGCAAAGTAGAATTGGCTCGTATCTGTCATTAAAACAATATAGTTCTTAAAGGTAAATTTCTTTGGCCAGAAATAGGAGGTATAGGAACCCGGCTCATCACGGAAAGAAATCATGATAACCCAAAGGATTGGAAGAATCCAAATAACTGCTAATACGGTAAGCACAATATATCCCGGATTCATCTTAACTGTCTTCATGGCAAATACCATACCTGCAAAGCTTAGAATCAGAAGTCCCCAGTATCCCATACCTAGATTCTTTATTAAAAAGTCAGCTGGAAGAATCTGCGCAGCATCAACGACTTTTTTTGCAATCAGCATGGTTAATACAAAGCTTAATGCACTTATAATATAACTGATTATTAAACCATATACTGTAGACTTTTTCGCTTTAATTAATACAACAATGGTCATAATCGTGATTAGCAGAAGCGGTATCCCGAGCAATGGTATAAATGCCTGCAGCTGACTTCCTGCTGGTGTTCCTGTTATTGTTGTTATTTTTTGCGTTACTATATTAAGCCCTAAGATTGTCACTTGCTCTTGTTCCGTTTTAAATGATATAAATGGTAAAAACGCACAAATAATCATAAGAACATTTGATATTGGCAGGAATTTTATGAACTTTTTGTTGATATAATTCGTCTTCATATTCATTATTGGAATCCCTCCTCATTTTTATAAGCAGATGATCTACGATAAACAATCAGTGACAATATGGCAGAAATTGCGAAAATCATAATACCTATGGTTGCAGCGTAGCAGTAATCATTGCTGTTAACTGTCAGACTGTACAGCCAGGTAACAAGTAAATCCGTCTTACCCGCTCCCTTAAAGTAATCCAGAGAAGCAGGGCCACCTCCTGTTAAGAAATAGATGGCATTAAAATTATTGGTGTTAAAGATAAAGTTAGTAATTAAATATGGTGTTGTTACAAAAAGCATATAGGGCATTGTAATTTTCAAAAATGCTTTCACCGGACCAGCCCCATCAATTTTAGCGCTTTCATATAAATCACCTGGAATATTCATTAAAATACCAGTCGTGATTAGCATACTGGAGGGAATACCCACCCATAGATTTACAATAATAACTGTGACTCTTGCCCAGGCTACGTTTGTCAGAAAGGGTAAACTGCTTGATATAAAACCCAGTTCTTGTAATAAAATATTCAAGGCGCCTTGCGGTTGCAGCATTACTCGAATAACCAATAAAGAAACAAACGCAGGTACTGCCATTGTGATAACGAATATAGTACGCCAGGTTCCTTTAAATCTAATACCCTTCATATTAATCAGCATAGCTAGCAGCATACCTGAAAAATAACAAGTAAAGGTAGAAAATACCGCCCAAACCATTGTCCAGCCTAAGACCGGCCAGAAGGTACGGCCAATGGTATCCTTTGATAATAACATTATTTTAAAATTCTTAAGACCAACCCAATCAAACAAATGTCCTGGTGGTTGGTGTGTCTGGTTGTAATTCGTGAAAGCCATAAGGATCATATACACCAAGGGAACAACCGTAAATATGACTAACCCGGCAATTGGAATAAATAAAAGCAGCTTATGTATTTGTGAATCAAACAGAGACTTTATATCCTCCACTATAGTAGGTACTTTTTTCCCCTGCTCTTTTAATTGTTGAGTAATATAAGCTGACTTTATACTGCTGCTCCAAACGATTAAGAAGAAGACAATAACGAACAAGGTTACAACTCCTGACAAGAGCAAGAACATGGAATTGTCTCCCTTAATGAAATCAAAGATTCCGGTTTCTTCATTAAATACTTTTGTCTGCTCCTTTGTTCCTAAAGTAATTAATCCCTGAATATTTGTAATTCCATTAAGAATGAAATATCCAATAAAGCAGATTTCAAGAAATAAATATAATAATCCCTTTACTACCTGTCCTCTTAAGATATTAGGTAATCCCATTATGAAAAATGATAATTTTGTAGTCAAATTACCCTTTTTAAAAATAGTTCCATATTGTAGAATACCCTGCCAAAATACCTTCCATGGGTTTACCCTGTCTTTTCCCATCTCATTACCTCCATCTGACTACTGGTGCCATCTAAATCTGTTGCCTTTTTGTAAATATACCGATCTTATTATAATGTTTTTATATTCGTTTCGCCATGCTGCAATAGAAAAGATAAAGCTTGCTTTCGAATGCATTATTTTCAAACTTTTACCAAGATAAATATGGGGTGGGGCATAAGCCCACCCCATATTGTCTTGCAGGATTTATTCCGTACTAAATTTATTCATACTTGATTTATCAGTGCCGAATTTATTCCATTCAGAATTTATTCCATTTAGAATTTATTCAATGCCGAATTATTCCGCACCTAATTTATTCAGCTGCTACAGTTGCTAAAATATTATTAACCATAGAATCAAGACCAGCCTGTAAATTATCCTTTGTAATATCTCCGTTAACAACGCCAGCACCAAATGCTGCTGCAGGTGTCCAGTAATCATTTAACTTAGAGGTTGTAGGGTTAGGAGTAGAGAACTGTGTCTGTAAGCTTAACGCTGCTACTTCCTTGCTAGCTGCTACTGTAGGATTATCAATTAAAGCTGTTACTGTAGGAGGTGTGTTGTTCGTCTCAAAACGGATTAACTGACATTCCTCACCACCAAGCCATTGTGCAAGTTCCATTGCTGGCTTTGGATACTGTGTATTGGAATTAACACCAAATGCTTTGAAATCAGCAAAGTTGCTTAACTGATAGTCTGTTCCACCAACGTTAATTGTAGGAAGCTTGGTAGCTGCATAATTGTCACCTAATGCTGCCTTTAAGGTCTCTGCAGACCAGGTACCGGAACATAATGCACCAAGTTTACCTTCTGACATTAAGGAACCAGCAAGACCATCTGCATCTTCAATATATTTAGGGTTGTTAATAAGATCTACTAAGTACTCGCCAACTTTTAAACCAATTGCGTCATTCCAGGAACAGTTTGTAGGATCTGTTCCATCTGCACCAAATAATGTTCCGCCTGCTGCATAGAAGAATGCGGACATGTACCAGCTGTTGTCAACATCACAGGAGAAGTTATATACATCTTTACCAAGGTCTTTTGCTAACATTGTCTCCAGAGATTTTACTTCATCTTCTGTATACATGCTGCTATTATAGTACATAAACCAGGAGTTAGGAGTTACAGGAATACCATATAAGGTATCTTCCATGGTACAGGACTTAATACCTGCAGGGCTCTGAGAAGCAGTGATTTCATCAACATTAACTGTAATAGGATAGATCAAACCAGCTTCTACTAATTCTGCAATACCACCAGTTGGGTACAAGAATACGTCAGCTGCTACAGAAGCATCTTTCTTTAATTCGGTAATGGAATCATCCACACCCATAATGCCATATTCAAATGTAATATTATATTCTGGATGATTTTCTGCAAATGCATCACACATTTGAACTAGAATCTCTTGCTCTTCTTCTGGAGCCCATACCTTTAATGCTACATCCTGTACTTCAGGTGTTGCTGCTTCGGTAGGTTCATCCGTGGCTGGCTGTGTTACTTCTGGTTTGTCATTATTTGCTGGGGTTTTTTCATCGTTCGCTTTACCACAAGCTGTGAAGCTCATTGTTACAAGCGCCATTGCCATTACAATACCTATTAGTTTTTTCATTTTCCTCATAAAAACTTTCCTCCTATAAAATTAATTGACGTTAACTCACAATTTGGAGTTAATCGATTAACCGTTTACCCTTAAGAAATCCGGTTTATTTTAACCGGTTAACTAATTATAGTTTACAACAATTATGTCCATATGTCAATAGCTTAAAGTCTACTTTTTTATGCTTTTTAACGATTAATTTAATAAATAATGAAAATTTTTATTATCATTTTCACCTTAATTAATTTTAAATAAGTTAATCGATTTATCTAAATCTTTTGCCCTAGATAAAAGTTGTGTGGCTGCCTGTTCTAAGTGTGTCACAGCTCCCAATTGTTTCTCTGCTGATTCACTAACCGTTATGGAGCAAGCCGTTGTTTCTTCGGAGATAGCCGATATACTTTCCACAGCTTCCAGTGTAGATGATCTAGCTCTTTCCATGTTTTGAACATTTTTTAAAATAGAATCCAACTCACTAGAGAGCTTTCGTATCTGCTTTTCAAGATCTCTAAAGGAGGTAGTGGTGTCTGAAACAGCTTCTTCCTGCTGCTTTACAGCATTCTCAGCGTCTTTTGCTGTTTTTACAGCTTCTGTAGTACATTCTTCTATTTCTTTAATTATAATTCGTATTCTATCCGCCGAATGAAGAGATTGATCAGCCAATTTTCTTATTTCTTCCGCAACTACTGCGAATCCTGCACCATAGGACCCCGCTCTTGCAGATTCAATGGAGGCATTTAAGGATAACAAATTAGTCTGCTGAGCTATTTCATTAATAACATTTAATATTTGTCCGATTGACCTGGACTTTTCTTCAAGCAAACGAATGGTATCAATTACTTGTCCGGTAATCTGCGTTGTTGATTTGGATTTTTCGGTCAGTGTATTCATTGTAAGTATTCCATCACCAATGGTCTGAACGGCTGTTGCTGAAATATTGCCAATTTCTTTACTGTTATCATTCACAAGTGCAATTTTATGGGACAATTCATCCATTAATCCCAAGCAGTCTGCAGAGTTCTGATCCAGCTGTGTAACACCAGATTCAATTTCAGTAATACTTGTTTTAATATCTGAAGCTGAATTAACAAAAGTTTTTGATGAATATGTGACCTGATCGGCAGATATATATACTTCTTCACCAATCAACTTTATCTTTTGAATCAGGTTTTTCATGTTTGTAACCATACTTGTTATGTCCTGTGCCAAAAGCATAAATTCATCCTTTTGTTTCAGATTTATCTCAATACTTAAATCTCCTTCTGCCACCTTTTTTAACTGTTTTGCTAAATAATTGATGGTTCGGCTTACATAACTTGCAATCACAGTTCCAATTCCGACCGCCAGAACACATGTAATTAGTACAATTATAATGGTAAGTTCTTTAATGCTTTCTGCTTTCTTCACAATATCTGCTTTTGGAATTAAAAAGCAGATCATAGCACCAGTTCCCTCGAGTTTTGAATAAGCAAACATATACTCTTGGCCTAAATAATTTACATAATCTGATGTCGCAGTTATTTCACTTTTCCAAGCATTTGTGTAGAATTCCTTATCCTTAAAAACTGTTATAGTACTCTTGGTTGCCTCTAAACTTTTCTCTTCTACAGCGGCACTTATCTCTTCTTTTGTATCAGCTAAAATTTCCGTTCCATCTGGAGTTATAATTCCAAGAAGACTACCTGTTCCTAAATCCAAACGATTAATTGTGTTCTTAAATGCTTTCAGGTTAATATCAGCAACAATGCAGGTATTGGAATCCTTGTACTTTCTTGCAATTCTAATTCCATACGTACTGCTGTCAGATCCAAAGAATTCATCCAGCGTCTTGTCAGCTCCAAAAATAAAATAGCGGCTAGGATCTGCTGCAACCTGCATTCCCTGTTCTGTTTGAATATAAGAGGAGTACATATTTTCTCCCTTAATACCTGTGGTAGCAATGGAATCCTTTTTATCAGATAAAACATACAAATTCTCAATTAGCTCATCGGACCAGGTTTTTCTTTTCATTAGATCAAGATTTGCATTAAATAATTGGATTTCTTTTGTGGGGGATATGCTCATTAAACCTGAATAAAAATCTCGCAAGTCAGTATCCTGATAATATACATCAATATCCGAGACTATGGTTTGAAAGGTGGAGGTATAATATTGATTGGTCATATCCAACGTCTCTAGTAATGCATCTTCATAATTTTGAATTAATGCTGTAGAAGCTTTTTTATAGGAAATAAAACCAAGTGCTACAATACAAATGACAGGTAACATAAAGCCAATAATCAATTTAACTTGAATCCTATTAAACTTCTGTAACCATTGACTTTTATTTTCTTTGATGCTTTTATTTTCTTTAACGTTTTTATTTTCTATAACGTTTTTATTTTCTTTAACGCATTTGCTTTCTATAACGCTTTCATTTTTCTTATTTTTCTTAAATATCTTTTTCTTTTCCAATCGTAAGCCTCCAATTCATTTAATCGGTTAACTTACGCCACAAAACATAGCTTATCTTAATTTGTCCTAAGATTTCTCTTCTTGTACTGTTTTAACACCCCACCTGCTATTTAAAATACCTTCTCTTTATTTCGCTATAGCACTTGTAGTTTCTCTTAAAACCAGCTCAACCGGTAAAACTACCCCTGTATCCACTTCTTTATCATTAATTTTATTAATTAGTAGTCTTGCAACCTCAATACCCTTTCTATAGATATCCTGCTTAATGGTAGTTAAACCCGGAAAACTATAGTTGCAGATATTCAGATCATCAAAACCAATAATGGATAGGTCCTTTGGTACTGTTCTACCGATTTGGTTCATTAGCTTTATAATACCTAGAGCCATAATATCAGCTACTACAAAGGTTGCTGTAACATGGTTGTAGTTCATTAGCTTATGACCAGCCATGATTCCACCTTTAAAATTAAGATCCTCTTCTATAATCGGACACATTTCCTCGTTTAATCCGCTCTCACTGATTGCTCTTTTAAATCCCAAATATCTTCTATGATTAACTTCGGATTCCTTAGAGTTACCAGTTACCAACGCAATATTCTTATGATTTAAGGCTATCAAATGTTTTGTAGCTAAATAAGCACCTTGCTCATCATCTGTTCCGACATTACAAAATCCATACTTGTCATAACAATAGGAATCAATCAGAACCACCGGGATGGACGTATTTCTTAAACTATTCCAAAAGTCTTCATCATGCATGCCAAGTAAAGCAATTCCATCCAGCATGCGTTTATGTATTAATTCCTTCACATGTGCATCTGATTTCACACAGGTAATTAAAATATCATAATCATGCATTCTAGCCTCGTATTCAATTCCACTTACAATCTCACTAAAAAATGGATTGTCTTTTAATACCGAACTTGGCCTGTCCATATAAAAAACCTCTGGAAGAAAAATACCAAGCAATTTTGATTTACCCATGGATAACGATCTTGCGGTCATATCCATTTGATAATTTAAATCTTTTACTGCCTTTAATACTTTTTGTCGTGTGACCTCATTCGACTTATTGTCGATGTTATTCAAAACATTGGAAACTGTTGCAACTGATACACCTGCATATTTTGCTACATCCTTCATCGTGACTTTTGCCATTTTATTTACACCCCATCTCTGATATTTCCGAATAATTAATATCAATTTAGTTGCAGACCTAGTTTCTATATGTTGCCCTGATCGATGCAATTACAATTGTTTTTATTCTATTATATCGATGAAATAGGATTACGTCAATGACGGCAGTTGTAACAGGTTAACCGATACAGCATTATGCCTTATTCTCCAATGGAAGTACTGTCTGCCTTAGTACCAACTCCACTGGCAGGATAACACTGCGCTTATCTTCGTCTCCATTAATTCTGTGAATCAATAAATTACCAACTTCCATACCTTTCTTATTAATATCCTGCCTAACGGTAGATAGCCCTGGAAATGTAAACTGACAAATACTTAAATCATCAAACCCGATTAAAGAAAGGTCTCTTGGAATGGACTTACCTATTTGATGATATAATTTAATAATTCCCAGTGCTAATATGTCCGCTACTGCAAAAGCGGCTGTGACCTCAGGATAGAAATAAAGCAGTGATTGTGCAGCAGCTACACCTCCTTTAAAATTAACATCCACATAGATGATTGGACAGGTCTCAATTGGAATATGCTCCTCTTCTAACGCTCTCTTAAACCCAAGATATCGATAGTAGTTAACATCTGATTCTTCAAACTTACCAGTAACTAAGGCTATTTTTCTGTGTTTCATAGTGATGAGATGTTTTGTAGCCAGGTAAGCTCCCATTTCATCATCCGTTCCCACATTACAATACTCCTTTTCATCATTTCGATAGGAGTCAATTAATACCTTTGGTATTTCGAGAGTTTTTAGCTCCTCCCAAAACTCTTGCCCAAAATTACCGAGAACTGCTATTCCATCCAGAGTTCTTTTTAATACCAATTCTCTTACATTGTCCGATACACTGATACAGGTTACAACTATATCAAATCCGTTCATTCTGGCAACGTATTCAATGCCGCTGACTATCTCGCTAAAAAAAGGATTGTCTTTCAGTACTGAGCTTGGTTGTCCGACTTCATATACCTCTGGTAGAAATATTCCGATTAAATTTGATTTGCCTGTAGATAAAAATCTAGCTGTCATATCAATGGTATAATTTAAATCCTTTGCCGCTTTCATTACCTTTTTCTGTGTTGAATCTTTGGCTTTATTCTCAACATTATTCAAAATATTAGAAACTGTAGCCACCGATACACCTGCGAGCCTTGCCACGTCTTTCATTGTCACCTTGTCAGTCACACTTTTTTCCACCTTTTCTATATCAGTTTTTTATTTAATAATGCATGATATGTCAGTGTATACATTGCATGGGACCAGGTCAACGGAAGAATCCAAATTGGTTTCCCTGTTTCTTTACTTACCTGCTCCGGTAGTAAATCAAGATTGGTTCTTCCTTTTACTGCCCAATTGAAATAGGATAATGCTTTCTCGTACTCGTTGGCTTCAATATAGTAAAGAGCCAGCCACAGAGTAGTAAGAATCCAGGGATTACCACCAATGTATTCATCATCTTCATAACGTCTGATGCCACCCACTTCTTTGCAGGTTAATAATTCCTCAATTTTATTTGCTGTTGCTGTCATACGAGGGTCCTTGACATCAATTACTCCAAAAGGAATGCTAAGTCCAATTAGGCTGATATCTACCACACTGTCTCGGCATACTACCTTTTTCATGCCACCCTTATTGTTAACCGGAACCATCATACATTCTTTATTTGCCATTTTCTCCGTAGGATAAAGCTGAGTACGAATCCCACGGCTAAAGCATTGGTTATCCTCTTCCCATAGTCTTTCATCAATCGATTCCTTCATCCTCCGGGCTGCCAATTCCCATAGTTCTTTATTGGATATTTCTTCTCCCAGGCAGGTTGCTATTTGAACCGCAGACATAAGCCCTGCATGAACAGCAGCAGAGGAGTAGGTGTGAACCCCCCAGCGTTCTTCCCATAAATCTCTACTATGCTTAGGTAATCCAGTCTCTTCATCTTGGAAATCTACTAAGAAATCTGCACCAAGCTTTACATTATCCCAAGTTGTTCTTAAGAATTCCAAATTCTCTGTACGGCAATAATGTTTCCAGATTCCATAGATTAGCGCTCCTGTTTCATCAATTTGTAACCCCCAGGCAGGTGCCAGGTTACCATCCATACTATATCTTTGGAACCAACTTCCATCCTCTTCCTGTGTGTCTGCTGCAAATTGATAGAATTGTTCAACTTCCTTGTGCAATCCACATTGGTCCAGTGCATCTGCAATAAATGCTGCATCCCTTCCCCAACAATAGGCGTAGCGTCCGCACATTTGCATTTCTTCATCCATCTCTGGAGCTGCCATTAAGCCTCCCATAGAGGAATCATACATCAAACGAAATACCAATAAGCTTCTCTCA
>JAFACO010000206.1 GCA_023425485.1 Bacillota bacterium | reverse complement strand
GGAGAGATTAGAAGAGCTGCTAATGGAACACGGTATTTTGGATATTTAATTCTAGGGGAGGGTTAATTTATGTTATTAATTAGAGCAATTATCCGCCCGGAAAAGGTCGGAATCGTATTATCAGAATTATTATCAGCTGGCTTTCCTGCAGTTACTAAAATGGATGTATATGGACGTGGAAAGCAAAAGGGAGTTAAGGTCGGAGAGGTATTCTATGATGAGATACCCAAAGAAATGCTTCTTATGGTTGTGGAAGATAAGGATAAAGATGATGTGGTGAAGATTGTTATGAAGTATGCGAGAACAGGTGATAATGGTCATTTTGGTGATGGAAGAATCTTTGTCAGTCCAGTGGAAGAGGCCTATACAATCAGCACCAAGAAAAAGGGTCTATAACTGTAACGGTTCCAAACAGTTACAAAGGACTTTAGGATTTAAAAGGACTATAGGATTTAAAAGGATGATAGGATTCAAACGGATTGGAGGATTCGGGCATGAAGGAAGTTATGGCGATTGTCAGACAGAATAAAGTGAACCCGACAAAAGAGGCCTTAGCAGAAGCTGGAGTACCAGCCTTTACCTGCAGAAAGGTGCTTGGAAGGGGAAAGAAACTAATTGATATGACACTGCTTAGAACCATTGTTGATTCCGGAGAAATACCCGCAACAGCAACTGGAGAGTATTTGTCAGAAACACAGCGTCTGATATCAAAACGAGTATTTACAATGATTGTTGAGGATACCGAGGTGGATAAGGTAGTCCAGTCCATCATGGATGTGAATAGTACCGGTAATCCGGGGGATGGAAAGATCTTTATTCTTCCGATTTTTGAAAGCTACCGGGTACGTAATGGAGAAACAACGACAGAGGCCTATTAGTACGGTAGATTGGAGGTAGCTATGAATACAATGAATCGGGTGCTGGACCAATATAATTCCAGAGTTTATAAAAATCGTAAAGAGCATATGGTAGATGTTAACCACGGTGAGAAAAATGAAATCGCTGCGAATGTACGAACTATACCGGGCATTATTACTCAAAGAGGTTGCTGCTATGCGGGCTGTAAAGGTGTTGTGGTTGGACCAATTAAAGATGCTTTTATCATCACTCATGGGCCAATCGGTTGTGCCTATTATTCCTGGGGAACCCGCAGACATAAAGCCAGGACGGAAGAGGGTAAAGATAATTATCTGCAATACTGTTTCTCCACAGACCTGCAAGAGCCGGATATTGTCTTTGGTGGTGAGAAAAAGTTAAAGAAAGCAATAGAAGAGGCAATGGAGTTATTTCACCCAAAAACAATCATGATATGTTCCACCTGCCCGGTCGGACTGATTGGTGATGATATTCACGCCGTAGCAAAATGGGCGGAAAAAGAATATGGAATTAAATGCATCGCCTTCAGCTGTGAAGGGTATAAAGGTGTTAGCCAGTCTGCAGGTCATCATATTGCGAATAACCAGTTAATTAAATATGTTATCGGCGAAGGAGATAGAAAGATTACAAATAAGTTTTCCGTTAATCTTCTAGGTGAATATAACATTGGTGGTGATGGCTGGGAGACAGAGCGACTATTAAAGAGGATTGGATATGAAATTGTATCCGTATTTACTGGTGGTGCCAGCATGGAGGATATTGCAAATGCACATCAGGCAAACTTAAGCGTGGTACAGTGTCACCGTTCCATTAACTATATTGCAGAATTAATTGAAACAAAATATGGAACACCTTGGATGAAGGTTAATTTCGTAGGTGTGGAAGCGACAATTGAGTCACTTCGAAATATGGCTAGATTCTTTGGTGACCCGGAACTTACAGCAAGAACAGAAGCAGTCATTGCAGATGAGTTGGACCAGATAGAACAAGAGATGACTTATTATAAAAGCAGGCTAAAAGGGAAAACCGCTGCAATCTATGTGGGGGGTTCCAGAGCACATCACTATCAGTTTCTTCTAAATGATTTGGGAGTTCATACCATTTTAGCGGGTTATGAATTTGGTCATAGAGAGGAGTATGAGGGACGTGAAGTAATACCCTTTGTAAAGGTGGATGCTGACAGTAAGAATATTGAATCAATCACTGTGCAGCCGGATGTGGAAAAATTCCATGTTTATTTGTCAGAAGAGGAACTTAACCGTTTAAAGGAAGAGAAGTTAATTGATTACTATGGTGGAATGGTTAAAGATATGAAGGATGGCACTTACATGGTGGATGACTTAAATCACTATGAGACGGAAGAGTTTCTTAAATTATTAAAACCAGATATTTTCTTCTCCGGTATCAAAGACAAATACGTAGCTCAAAAAAGTGGTATTTTATCTAGACAGCTTCATTCCTATGATTATAGTGGGCCGTATTCCTGCTTTCGAGGTGCCGTAATTTTTGCAAGGGATATTGCAATGGGAATTTATGCTCCCGCTTGGAGTTATGTGAAAGCACCTTGGTCAACGACACCAATATTGGAAGGAAGCTTAGGAGGTGAAGAGGCATGTTAGATTATACCACAGCAGTGAAATCAGAGCGTAGTGCATTACGTGTCAATCCAGCAAAGACCTGCCAGCCGGTAGGAGCGATGTATGCAGCTCTTGGTGTACATGAATGTATGCCCCACAGCCATGGCTCCCAGGGATGCTGTGCTTTCCACAGAATGTTTTTAACCCGTCATTTCAAAGATCCGGCAATGGCATCTACCAGCTCCTTTACCGAAGGTGCTTCTGTATTCGGGGGTGGTACCAACTTAAAAACAGCTGCAAAAAATATATTTGATATTTATAATCCTAAGATTATAGCAGTTCATACGACTTGTCTGTCCGAGACAATTGGGGATGATTTAAATGCATTTATACAGGATATTGATGTGCCGGAAGGAAAGTATATGGTGCATTGCAATACGCCCAGTTATTATGGGTCCCATGTCACAGGCTTTAGCAATATGGTAGCAGGATTTATTCGTTACCTGTCAAAGTCCTCCGGCAGGAAGAACAAAAAAGTAGTATTAATGCCCGGCTTTGTTAATCCAGGAGACATGAGAGAAATGAAGAGACTTACCGAAGCGATGGGTGTGTCCTATACCATGCTGCCGGATACCACTGGAGTTATGGACTCTCCAATGACTGGTAAGTTTGAACTTTATCCCAAAGGTGGCACAACAGTGGAAGAAATTATTTCTCTGGGTGACTCGGCTTGTACCTTTGCTTTTGGAAAGGCGGCAAGTGAGGTACCAGCAGAAACTCTTACAAAAAAATGTGCAGTTCCTCATACACTGTTACCCTTACCAATTGGAATTGGGCGAACGGACGAATATATTATGGCTCTTCAGAACTATACCAAGGAGGCGGTTCCTTATGTAGTTGAGGAAGAAAGAGGTCAGTTGGTAGATATTCTGATTGACATTCACCCCTATACCTATAATAAAAAGGTGGCAATCTTTGGAGATCCTGACACGGTATTAAGTATTGCAGAATTTACTCTCGAGATGGGTATGATTCCAAAATATCTTGTAACCGGTACACCAGGAGATGCATTTGAAAAGGCAGCTAATGAGCTGTTCACCAAGTTTGGCGTCGAGGGTTGTAAGGCAAAGGCATTTGCGGATTTGTTTGAGCTGCATCAGTGGATAAAGCAAGAGGGCGTTGATTTACTAATAGGTGGTACACACGGAAAATATATTGCAAGAGCGGAAGACATACCATTTGTGAGAGCTGGATTTCCTATTATTGACCGATACATTCATTCTTACTTGCCAATTGTGGGTTATAAGGGTGGTATGAGACTGGCAGAGCTGATCATGAATGCATTAATGGATCGACAGGATAGGGATAGTTTAGAGGAAGACTTCGAGATGGTTATGTAGGTA
>JAFACO010000152.1 GCA_023425485.1 Bacillota bacterium | reverse complement strand
CTTGTCCGTTGGTATAAACTGTCCTGGTCCAAAGATTCCAAGCTCAACTACTTCAGCAATAGCACCGGTAGCCATCATACGAATCTGCGTACCCTTTGTTACGGTACCTTCTTTTATTCTGCAAAATACAATAACACCTTTGTAGGGGTCATAAATTGAATCAAAAATCAAGGCCTGCAAGGGAGCTTCTGGATCACCCTTTGGTGCCGATATTTTTTCAACAATCTGTTCCAACACTTGTTCAACATTTAGTCCACTCTTAGCTGATACAAGTGGAGCATCCTGTGCTTCAAGACCAATTACATCTTCAATTTCATTAATAACACGTTCCGGATCAGCACTTGGCAAATCTATTTTATTAATAACAGGCATGATATCAAGACTATGATCCAGTGCCAAATATACATTGGCAAGTGTCTGCGCTTCAATCCCCTGCGCAGCATCCACAACCAGAATAGCACCTTCACAGGCAGCCAAACTTCTTGAAACCTCGTAATTAAAATCCACATGTCCAGGAGTATCGATCAGGTTAAAGATATATTCCTCCCCATTTTTTGCCCGATAAACAGTACGGATGGTTTGAGCTTTAATTGTAATTCCTCTCTCCCTCTCTAATTCCATATTATCGAGAACCTGTGCCTGCATCTCGCGGCTGGTCAATAATCCAGTCATTTCAATAATACGGTCCGCCAGCGTTGATTTACCATGATCTATATGGGCGATGATACAAAAATTTCTTATTTTACTTTGGTCTAAGGCCATTATGTTCCTCCTGAGTAAATTCTATCCATAAATATTCTGTATGATTATAACACAACCATTCGTTACTAGCAAGAAAATGCCGTTGCTTCCTTAATTATTCTCCTTTTAAAATTGAATCTAAAACTTCTGCAAAAGGTATCATAGCATTCTTTGCGGATTGCAGGGTATCCTTTTCTGTTCCAAGTTCAATTAAAAGACTTTTTGGACGTAAATGCAGGTTAAAGCGATAGCTTTTAAGGTAATTCTTCTTAAAAAGGCCTGGATATAATTCTTTTGATTTTAGTTGCAGCTGAAAACTAAAAGCTAAATTATCCTGTAAATATGGATTGTCCAAATAGGTAATCGGTCCGCTTAAGTCGCGGCTAAGTCCATTAAATAGCATTATTTTAGCTGTCTCTTTACCATTTACCATGATAGTATTAGCATTCCCGCTATCTCTATGTAAATCAATAATGACTTCAATGTTTTTATTCTCTTCTAATATTTTACTAACACCATCTTTTGCCTGATTATAAGCCACATTACGATCTTCTTTTCCATTTACGATATCATAGGGGGACGTGTCATGAATAACATTATATCCATAGTCCTCTTCTAATATTTTGGTCAGGTAGCTTCCCACTCCAACAACCGTATCTTCTTCTTTATTTGGTCTGCTGTCAATGTAGCGTTCCTTTGAATGGGTATGATAAATAAGTATTTGGGGCGTATTACTATCCTTTTCCATGGTCATATCTTTATTTACAAATACCTCTCCGTTAAACAAGCTATCTGTCACTTGTGTAGACCTATCAACAATATAGAAGTTACTTACTAAAAAGTTTGTATCTTTTAATTGTTCCAAGGTATACTTCACCTGTTCTCCAGAGGAAGCTGTTTCAACAGCATTATCCTTATCTTCAACAATTTCATATGGAGTGATATCCCCCGCCAAGAAACCAACCTCCAATTGATTGGTAATCAAGGTCTTATCTCCTAATAGAATGTTCCTAGTTGCGCTTCTAAGGATTCCACCATTGGTCATGATATATTCAAAATCCAGACTATCCTCTGGAAGTTGATACACACTTAATCCTCCTAACTGATTGCTTGCTGTTTCTGTAGCTTCTACAGGTGTTTCTGTAGGAACATAATTAAAATCCGCTCCTACTGCAACCGCATCCTCCTGCGTGTATTTTCCGAGTGCGAAGCCATGATCGAGATAATTTACCCAAAATGAATACTCTGTTCGTTCTTCCTCTGCATAATAGCTAATTAAAGACGAGCCTTCCTCTACGACTCTTGCATATAAACTTGACATAATTGCTTTACTAAAACTAGCTTGACCCATATCTTCTGAAAATGAGATAACCGCAAAACGAATTAAAATATAAGCAGCGGCCAACAAAATAATTGACCATAGTACAGGATAAATTTTAAGTCTTATTCTAATTCTAAATTTACTCATGTGACACATCCTATCAGATGTGATTGCCGCAATAGTAATATTACCTTGCAACAACCACATGATTTATTTTGGCTATTTTTTGCCTATTTCATTATATTCGGATGCTTCATTTTTATAACTTAAGTCTTACGCCTGCATAAATATATTTGAGAATTAGATTGATATGAGTATCTGTGTTCAGATGGCGCAGGCCGACAACTTGTTAGTGCCTGTATTTTGCAATAACAAGTTGGTAAGGCAAGTCCAGATGAATACAGATACTCATATTCTCAAATAAGATTTATGCCAGCTGTGCAAAGCAGGAATTAATTGCTTCAGAAACTGTAAAGCTTATTTGTTTTACAGATTCATCGATATCCTTAGGTGTAACAAACATATTATCAATTTGCTGCTCTCTTACCTCGGAGATAAAGGTATCAATCTCAGCCTCGTCAAAATCGCTGTTCTTCATATACTGTGTTAAAGTATCCGAAACAATGGTAGCTGCATCCACTACCGTTGGTACCCCAATTGCAATTACTTTGACACCCAGACTTTCTTCATTTAAAGCTTTTCGGTTATTACCTACACCGGACCCCGGACTGATACCGGTATCCGTTAATTGAATGGTTGTATTTACACGTGTGGTGCTTCTAGAAGCCAAAGCATCAATAACGATAACTAATTTAGGGCTAGTTTCTTTGATAATTCCTTTTACAATTTCCACAGCTTCCATGCCTGTCTGTGCCATAACACCGGGTGATATTGCGCTTAGATTACCCAATTGGTGCCTTTCCTTGAAATCCTTACCATACTCATTAATAAGATGTCTGGTAATAAAAAGATTGTCCACCACCTGTGGACCTAAAGCATCCGGTGTAACCTCCCTGTTACCAAGACCAACCACCAATATTTCTTCTCTTTTTAAATCACCTGCAAGTGTTCGAAGGTGTTTAGCAACCTCCTCAGCTACCTTTTTACGATACTCATCCTCTGAATCTCTCATCTCTGGGGCTTCTAAAGTAATGTAGGTACCAATTGGTTTTTGCATCGCTTGTGCACCTTTTTCATCCTTAATAATTACAGTGGATACTTTCACTTTAATGTCTTCATTATAATCTTCCGTCAGTACCACACCTTTAATCTCTACATTATCCTCTGGAAAGCTTTCACGTGCTTCCAAGGCAAGGTCCGTTCTAATTTTATTAATCATTTGAATACCTCCAACCTGATGTTTTATTACCATACTGTTACTTATTCTTTGCAAAGTTTTTTAATTTATGTATTGACATAATAAAACACTTCGACTACTATATAATAGTATGTTTCCATTAGAACGTCCGTGTCCGGTTTTTAATGAAACGAAAGTATACGACAATCAAAACCTTGTTGATATCTCACTCTCAATTTGATGTCCTTGGAGCTTTGATTGAAATTAATTTATTTTGGAGGTGTACAAATGGCAAATATAAAATCAGCAAAGAAAAGAATTTTAGTTAACGAAACCAAAGCTGCAAGAAATAAGATGATCAAGTCTAAGGTTAAGACTATGATTAAGAAGGTTGACGCTGCTGTTGCAGCTAGCGATAAAGATCTTGCTAAAACTAACTTAGTTGAAGCGGTTTCTGAAATTGATAAGGCTTGTTCTAAGGGCGTATTCCACAAGAATACAGCTGCTAGAAAAGTTTCTCGCTTAACAAAAGCTATCAATAGCATTGCTTAATTATGATAATGTAAAAAGCTGTCCGAATGGACAGCTTTTTTTATGCAGTAATATTGTAGATTAAAATATCACATATTATTCTATTCTACAAGATGAAACGACCAGTCGTTTCACTTGTCATGAATAACAAGAACCAGCAAGACTAATATTAGTCCTACTGGTTCTTGCCTTAAGCCCATATATCTACATAATTATATTATGTCATATAAATAATAAACTGAAATTTACGTCTCATACCATGGATACACACTTCGCTCTGCACGGTTCTGATTTCTATCGATATTAATTTATTAATACAAATCGTTAATTCCGTCCGCGTCCTGTACTGCTGTAATATATTTAAATATAAACTCTACTGCCTTTTCTCTTGTAACCGCATTCTTTGGATAGAACTTATTATTTACACCTGTTACAAGTCCAAGTCACTTTGCAAGAGCAA
>JAFACO010000121.1 GCA_023425485.1 Bacillota bacterium | reverse complement strand
CTACTGGACTTATGATTAAAGAGAGGTAAATTTATGAGAACAGAATCAATGTCAGTATCGTTAGTTGTTTCTAATGCCCCTAAGGCATCCGCATTTTTGTGTAAAGTATTTGGCTTTAAACAAAAATACCAGACCGAAGAGTTGTCTTACAACATTAATACCAGCATCAATTTCCCCATCGTATTTTTAAATCAAGGATCTAAGCTATTAAAAGAAACCAGTCTGATGGATGTTGCTAAGAGTATTACAATTGAGTTCGTTGTAAATGATCTAAAATTGCAATATGAAAGGATGAAAGGTTTAACGGAAGTTTCAGAATTAAGTAAAGATAACTATGACAGATCGTACTTTGAGACTCGATATATGAATATCACCTATCGAATCAAGGAAGCAGATACCAGACTCATTAAAGTTAATCTGGATAAGAATCGGGTTATTATTGAAGCAGCTAATCTTATACTTAATGTAGCTAATATTGCTGACTCTTTTGAGTTTTTGGCTTCCAACTTTGACTACAGTGGAACTAACGGCGTAATTAATGTTGATTTATACAATTCGAAACCTGCATCAATAACATTTACAAACTATCCTGACTTAGAGTTTACTTCTGGTATCATTATTGGACTTGTAGCTGATAACGTTGAACTTGAAATTAATAAGCTAAAAGAAAACCCCAGTTCCATCTTTAAAAATTTGAACTATGACCCCAAAGGTAAAACCTTCTATGAGATTAAGGACGCGAATGGTATCATCTATCAACCACTTGAATGGGCGAAACCCAACACTGCAAAATATATTAACAATAGTGTCCCCCACCTGACCGGTGGCAGTTTATCCTATGAAAGGCAGGAATTCCAGGCAGATAAAGATTATATTGAAATTATAGGAGCCAGAGAAAATAATCTAAAGAATATTAATGTCAGAATTCCAAAGCGAAAGATTACTGTGTTTACAGGTGTATCCGGTTCCGGTAAGTCTTCCATAGTTTTTGATACGTTAGCACAGGAGTCCGGACGGCAATTAAATGAAACCTACAGCAGTTTCGTACGTTTCTATCTACCTAAGTATAGACAACCTCAAGCAGATGCCATCCTTAATATCTCCCCTGCCATTGTAATTGACCAGAAAAGAATGGGAGGAAATGCAAGGTCTACATTAGGTACTATTTCAGACATCAATTCCTTATTAAGA
Organism: Bacillota bacterium; assembly: GCA_023425485.1. Taxonomy (GTDB): domain Bacteria; phylum Bacillota; class Clostridia; order Lachnospirales; family Lachnospiraceae; genus Mobilitalea. Next base: position 2,334 of record JAFACO010000121.1, on the reverse strand, counting down.
TTATTATTTTCAAGATTTGCCACCCCTTGTTTGGGCTATGCTAACTTCTATTCCTTTAATGATCCCAACGGCATGTGTTTGGAATGCGAAGGTATTGGTAAGATTAATACCCTTAACCTTGAACTTGCTCTGGATAAAGAAAAATCATTAAATGAAGGTGCCATCTTACTTCCAGGATATAATGTCGGCGGCTGGCAGTGGAAAGTGTATGCGGGAGCCTTTGACCCTGATAAAAGGTTAAAGGATTATACAGACGAAGAAATGGACTATTTGCTAAATGGATACACCAAAGGCTCTGGTAGTATTGTGGATGGTCTTAATCTAACTTATGAAGGAATTGTTCTTAAATTTGTACGACAGAACTTTAAGACGGATAGAGAAAAGTCCAGTGCTACTTTAAAGAAGACTGAAAAATATACGACTTCCTGCGTATGTCCCAGCTGTAAGGGAACCAGATATAATCCAAAAGTCCTTGAGTCAAGAATAAATAGTTACTCTATTCCTGACTTAACTAAAATGGAAGTTGATGATTTAGTGGAAATTCTTAAGTCAATCCAAATCCCAGCAGCTGCCCCCATTCTGAAAGATTTGGTAGATAAAGTTCAAAGCTTGATTGATATTGGGCTAGATTACGTCAATCTGGATAGAGAGACCTCAACCTTATCCGGCGGCGAATCCCAGCGTGTAAAAATGATTAAACATCTTACCAGTAGTTTAACGGATGTACTCTATATTTTTGATGAACCCAGCATCGGCTTACATCCCAGAGATGTGCACCGTTTAAATGAATTATTAATAAAGATAAGAGACAAGGGTAATACCGTAATTGTTGTGGAACACGACCCTGACGTTATTAAGATTGCTGATCATATTATTGATGTCGGCCCACATGCCGGAGAACATGGTGGTGAGATTATGTTCAGTGGTTCCTTATCTGAACTTGCCAATGCTGATACCTTAACCTCACAACATTTATACCGTCATACTACTATTAAGGATACCATCAGAACCTCACAGGAGTATTATACCTCCTCCAGAAGTTCAATGCACAACTTGAAAAATGTTCAGCTTAAAGTTCCGAAAGGCATTTTAACCTTAGTGACTGGTGTTGCTGGTTCTGGTAAATCTACTTTGGTTAATAAGGTCTTTGCACAGGAATTTGATCAGGTAGTGTCGATTAATCAAGCTTCCATCACAGCTAACTCTCGTGCTAACCCAGCTACTTACATTGGCATTTCGGATGAAATTCGTAAAATCTTTGCCAAAGAAAATCAGGTTAAGGAGAGCTTATTTTCTGCTAATTCAGATGGTGGCTGTCCAAACTGTAAGGGATCTGGCACTGTTGAAATTAATTTATCTTTCATGGAGTTAATGGAGGTTGATTGCGAAGTATGCGGTGGCAAAAAATTCAAGGAAGAAGTATTACAATATAAATATAAGGATAAAAATATCCTTGAAGTAATGAATATGACCGTTGAAGAAGCCTTTGACTTCTTTGAGAAAAAATCAATTAAACTTCATCTGGAACACCTGAAGGATGTCGGCCTCGGCTATATTACCTTAGGACAACCTCTTAACACCCTGTCCGGCGGCGAGTGCCAGCGTCTTAAATTGGCCTCTGAACTCACCAATAAAGGAAATATCTATATCTTAGATGAGCCTACCACTGGTCTTCATATGTCAGATATCACCAACCTGCTACTTATTATTGATAAGTTGATTGAAAAAGGTAATACGGTAGTAGTAATCGAGCACAACCTTGAGGTAATAAAGCAAGCTGATTGGATTATTGATATAGGTCCTGAGGGCGGTAAAAAAGGCGGCGAGATTATTTTTGAAGGAACTTTAAAAGATATCTTAACCTGCGAGAAATCAATAACCGCTAAGTATCTTAAGAACTAGTCAAGAAAGTGATACCAATATAAGAATTATAAAAGGCAGATGAATATGAGGTAATCTCATACTCATTTGCCTGTTTATTTTGTCTTTTTATCTTTATTTTGCTTTTTATCTTTATTTACTTTTTATTTTACCCTTTATCATTTACTTGTTATAGACTCTATTCTTTTCCCAGAATAAGTTGATGGCAAAACCAATTGTTTGGTGGCGGAGTCGGTAGTACTCTTTAATCGAACATAAACCCATTCTCCAACAGTTGCATTTTTAATTATTACGGGAGCTTTAGAAGTTATTGTCGTCCATTTTGCTGTTTCTAAATCTACCGTAGTTCCTGCTATTTTGGTATACTCATAATTTCTTTTTGCATCACCGTCCAAAATAGTTAAGGTCGATCCAGTCAGCGTGAAATCTGCTGGTAGTGATGGCTGTAAAGTT
>JAFACO010000116.1 GCA_023425485.1 Bacillota bacterium | reverse complement strand
ATCGGGAACAATATTACTCTTCACCTGTTTGACTTTAAGCTCTTTGTAAAACCAGAAATAATATCCCAAGCACTTATTGCAACGAAAATTGCAATAAATACCCATTTACTCCGATCTATCCAAGCTGCAATTATTGTGGATGAGGCATCTGTATGCTCAAGTATTTTATAAAAAAAGTCCAGGTTAATTAAAACTTGATCATTTAACATCACTATAACTATAATGCAGGTAGCTACATTATAAATTGAATTTACTACTGCAAGCGGCAAGTTCCAGCTCTTGGTTATATATTTCCAAATAGATATTCCAAGTTGTACAATTACCAATATAAATAGGAGGATGAAATACGCTTTTAACCGTTCAACATCAAATAATGGTGTTCTACTAAAGGTACCATTGTCCTCTGTAAAATATACAGCAATAAGCTGTGGCTTTACAAATATAAAGGAAGTAAAAAGTATGGTGCAGCATATAGAGAATATAGTCTCACCACGAGAGATCTTCTTTTTACTACTAATAGTAACTGCTGGCAAATCCTTAGGTGTCCATTCCTTTTTACTAAATGGAACCGTACCTGTGTCCACACCGCTTCTTTCAAGAATCACAAAAACTAGAGTTACCCACAAAGCGCTTTGCAGACCACCTTCAAAAGCTGCAGAGATTAATTCACCAAATAGAACTGATAGGTTACTATATTCAAACCCTTCTACTGGTGGTTCTATTGCCCAACCAAAGATTGCAAGGCAAACAAAAACGGTAACGCAGATGCCAACCACCAGCTTAAGAACCGATAAATATTGTTCATACATCAAAGGTCCAATTAAATATCTTTTATTTGGATTGTATTCATTGGCAAGTTTTCTCGGATTACCCAGTTGCTCAAGAACCTGATATACATCCTCCTCTGAATAATCTTCTGGAAGCATATCTTCTATATTGGCACGAAGTTCCTTGCTTATATCATCTTTTAAGTCTTTTTGAAAATGCTGTGTTACAGCATAAACATATCGATCAATTAGTTTCATTCTCCTCATCCTCCTTTAATAATATATCTACTAAGTTTGACATAGCTCTCCACTCTTTTTTAAGTTGAGAATATACTTCTTTCCCTTCCTCACTGAGCTTATAGAATTTACGTGGCCTGCTCTCACTTGTATCCCATTCACTGATTAACAAGTTCTGCTTTTCTAATCTGCGCAACAAAGGATAAAGCGTACTTGCATCGATAGGAGCATTCTTATTCTCCAGCTTCTGTACAAGTGAATATCCATATTCATAAGTACTTAGCTGACTCATCACAGATAGAACCAATGTACCTCTTTTTAATTCAACGATAAGTGAACTTATAAGTTCATTATTTGAATCCATATTAATCACCTCACTGTCAGTATACTGTATGTCATACATTATTGTCAATATACTAATATTATTATTTTTAAATTAATAAGAATTTCTTAATAATTTTCAAATATAACTATCAAAAAGAAAGCTTAAAATAATTATTACAATGTGGGTAAAACGCTACAAAAAAACAAGCTGACAATATGACCAGCTTGTTTTTATGAATTTGTGTTATAAGGCTCAAAAGTGCTAAGTCCTAATTAAATTTTAGAGTGCTTTGTAATAATCCAATCATGTTCAAGGAAGTACTTCCACATAGACATGGCATGTCCCTTCCCTAAACCATACTCACTGCCCAGCCAATCTACGAAGGCCGTAGCTTTCATGTCCTCGGAAATGATATTCTGTGCTAACGCTTGTTCTCTGATTTGATCCGGCGTTTGCCCTGTAATCTTTGTTATATTATCGATATATGCCTGAAATGACATACAATCACCACCTTTCCTGTAACCGTCAATACAATTTTCACCTTATGAGTCTTTCTATTTAACTGTACACTTTTTAATTATAATAGATAATTATTATCCTCATTCGCTTCCTCTAAAGTCCTTAGTTCAAAAGTTTTACAGCCTGAAGAAATAAATGGATCAGCTTTTGCTATATTCGTAGCTTCCTCAATATTGCCTGCATGAAACACTACCATACCTCCAGGATAATCCCCGAATGGCCCGCACAGTACAAGCTTATCCTGTCTTTTCAGCTCTTTTAAATGTTCTACATGGTTCTTTATAAGTTCCTCATTCAAAGGCTTTTGGTTACTCATTAAATATACATACATTCTGCTTCCCCCTATAATTTACCTTTTAAAATTTCCAATGCTTCTTTTACTTTAACTCTCCATATCATATGGTGAGAACCCACTGCCCAGTAATCCTTTAAACAATAGTTAGGTTTGCCAAATTTCTTACTCCATACACTTTGAGCAATTTTGTAGCCACTATCGAAGCATACTTCTTGTATCAGATTTCTATCTAATTCTAGAAATAAACTATTTAACAGAATCGACGAAATCCCGTGTCTCTGATATTTAGGATGAACAAATACTGTACCGATTTCAAGTATACCTTGCAATTCATTGTTCGTACACTTATTCAAGAGCTCACTTGCTTCTCCATATTCTATCGAACCAATTATTTCGCCATCATAGACGGCAAGAAGAAAGAACCTGTCCTTCCCGTTGGTTGTAACATCTTTAAGAATATATTCCTTTTTAACTTGAATTTCTTCTTCCAGTAATTCAGTTAAATTACTCACCCCATTAGCTTCAAAAGTATCTTTTAACATCATTTCAAAAAAAGCATATATAACTGCCAGTTCTTCTATTACAGGTCTTCTGATTACTATTTCATTCTTGTTCATATCTAATTTTCACCTCTTAATACTAATTCAAAATTAATTATCCGCTTATCAATCTGTTCTTTTCTTGCTCTAATCGATAATAAATAAAGACACATTAACTAATTAGTTATAAGTAAATATTACCATAAGTTAATTTAATTTGTCTAACTTCTTTTATTTGTATTAAAACCCTGACAGGTATATGTCAGAGTTAGTGTATTAAAATAATGGTATTAAATTATGGAGGCATTATATGCAGATTAACAAGATAAAAGAAAGAGGATATTTATTTACCTTTGAAGATTTTGGATGGAATTTAAATATCTACTTAATTACTGGGAAAAAACATAATTATATTATTGATACTGGGTTAGGTTCAAACTGTATCGATCCAATTTTAGATTACATAAAAAATGATAGCAAAATGACAATCGTAATAAATACACATTATCATTGGGACCATGTCTGGGGAAATGCTTCTTTAAGCAATTGTATTACTATTTCACATAAGCTATGCAGAGATATGATGCAGTTAAACTGGGATGAGATGCTACAAAAAAATCGGCAATACAGCCTTGGTGATGTTAAAAAGAGTCTCCCCACTCTTGTTTTTGATGAAGAACTTTATTTTACAGAGGATAAAATTAAACTCTTTCATACCCCAGGACACACCCCAGATTCTATTAGCATTTTAGACGAAGAAGATAACGTTCTTATACTTGGCGATAATGTTGGGGATAGCATGGACG
>JAFACO010000103.1 GCA_023425485.1 Bacillota bacterium | reverse complement strand
TGAGAGCGAAGGTGCGTACATTATGATAGAGACGAATATTAATTTAGTCCGAGAAGGATATCGTCGCAGACGATTAAGATGGGTAAGTGTAACTCTTCTATTAGTATTAGTGGCTTTAATTCTCTGTGCTACCGCTCTTATTGTTGGAAATACAATCTATCCTTTGGATACCGTTATTAAGGTACTTCTCGGAGAGCAAATAAAAGGTGCAACTTTTGCAATTGGTACAATTAGATTACCTCGAATGCTTGCGGGCCTTCTGGTTGGATTAGCCTTTGGTATCGCTGGTAGTACATTTCAAACTATACTTCGTAATCCTCTTGCCAGCCCGGATATCATAGGTGTTTCCTCTGGTTCAAGTGTAGCAGCAGTTTTTTGCATTCTTATGCTCAAGGTAAGCGGCAGCATTGTTTCAATCAGTGCAGTAATTGCAGGCCTTTCTGTTGCAGCTATTATCTATCTATTATCCAGAGGTGGCAGTTTCTCAGGTGGCAGACTAATACTTATCGGTATCGGTGTTCAAGCGATGTTGAATGCAGTGATCTCCTATATGATACTCAAAGCTTCAGAATATGACGTTCCAGGTGCTCTTCGATGGCTTAGCGGTAGTTTAAATGGCATTCAAATGACAAAGATACCCAGCCTATTTTTCGTAGTAATTATCTTCGGATTACTGATTTTCTTATTTGGAAGACACCTGAAAATCTTAGAGTTAGGTGAACAGTCCGCGATTACCCTTGGCGTTAGAACGGATGTAACAAGACTTTTACTTATTTTAAGTGCTGTGTTTTTAATTGCTTTTGCTACTGCTGTTACAGGACCTGTTGCATTTACTGCCTTTCTAGCTGGTCCAATCGCTGCCAGACTCGTTGGAATAGGTGCTCCAAACGAATTGCCTTCCGGCTTAGTAGGTGCAATTTTAGTATTAGGAGCAGATTTAATCGGCCAATTTGCCTTTGATACTCGTTTCCCAGTTGGAATTATAACTGGTATCCTTGGTGCCCCATATCTACTCTACCTACTCATACGCATGAATAAAACAGGAGGGTCCGCATGACAACAAATCATTTATTAAAAGCCAGCAATATCGTTGCCGGATACGATAAAAAAATCATTATAGATGGGATTAATATTACGATTCCCAAAAATAAGATCTCTGTAATTATCGGTGCCAATGCTTGCGGTAAATCCACTTTACTTAAGACGCTCTGCCGATTAATTCAGCCAGTTTCTGGTGAAATTCTTCTTGATGAAAAGAAGATCACAGATATGCCGCCAAAGCAATTAGCAAGAGTGCTTGGTCTTCTTCCACAATCCCCCGTTGTACCAGAAGGTATTACCGTAGCAGATTTAGTCAGCCGTGGTCGTTTCCCTTATCAATCCTTTTTTAAGGGCCTCAGCAAAAAAGATTACGATGCTGTGGATGAAGCCTTAGATATTATGGGTATTACGGAACTAGCAAACCGTAGCGTGGATGAACTATCCGGTGGACAGCGTCAGCGTGTGTGGATTGCTATGGCACTTGCACAGCAAACCGATATTTTGCTCTTGGATGAGCCCACAACCTTCTTAGATATTAGCTATCAGGTTGAAATACTTGATTTACTGACTGATTTAAACAAAAAGAGAGGTACCACTATTGTTATGGTTCTGCATGATATTAACTTATCTGCAAGATATGCAGACTATATCTTCGCACTTCAAAAAGGAAAGCTTATTGCAGAAGGCGCACCTTCTGACATTATTACAGATTCCTTGATAAAACAGGTCTTTGATCTTGACTGTATGGTCATTAGTGATCCTGTATCAAACTCTCCCTTTATCGTTCCAAAGGGAAGGCATCATGTGTAACTATGCGGATAATAAAATCAATAAAATGTATGCCCGTTTGGCATAAAAAGAAGAGCCTATCCCTCAAGTTTAATCGAGTCTAGGCTCTTCTATTTCGCATTGGAAATAAATTATTAACTGCGAAGTTTGAGTAACTAACACATTACAAATGCTGATGGGCAACTGACAGCTTATCCCCTAAGATATAACAAGCCCCATATACATGGATTGATTTTGAGGATCCCTTAACCAGGGTAAATATGTTTTCTCTGGGATTGATTTCGACCATAATCTGGCTATCTTCATAGGTAATCTGAAATTGATAGCTCTCCCATTGCTTTGGTGTCGAGGGTGCAAAGTAGATTCCACCCTCCTTAATACGCAGACCGGCAAATCCATATACAATCGCCATGTAGGTCCCACCCATATTAGCGGTATGTATCCCGTCTTTTGTATTCTTATGCGTATTGAACAAATCTAGCTTAGCGGAATCTCCAAAATATTCATAGGCTTTCTCTTCCAGTCCAAGTTTCGAGGCCATAATGCTAAAAATGCAGGTAGATAACGACGAGTCGTGCGTGGTACACTTCTCATAATAAGCAAAGGAGTTTCGGATTGTCTCCATGCTCTGGGCATCTTCAAAGATAAAATGGGCAAGAACCGTGTCAGCTTGCTTGCATACCTGATAACGGTACAGATGAAGCGGATGGTAATGCAGAAGCAAAGGGAAATGATCTTCTGGTGTATTTTTAAGGTCCCACATTTTCTTATCAAGAAAGGAGTCGTCCTGCGGATTGATTCTTAGTGCCTCATCGTAGGGCAGATACATCGCCTGGGCAGCCTGTTCAAACTCTAACACCTCTTGTTGGGTTAATCCAATTCTATCAGCAGCTTCTGATCTACCTGCTGATTTTAATAGGTGATAGAATTTCGAGGCCCAGATAAGATTATATTGTGCTGATACATTGGTATAATAATTGTTATTGACCATACAAGTGTATTCATCAGGGCCAGTCACCACATTAATTCGAAAAGTTCCTTTGCTATAAACACCCACATCCATCCATAATCTTGCAGTTTCATAGATTATTTCCGCTCCCTTTTCAATAATAAAGTCCAGATCTTTCGTAGCCAAATAGTAAGAAATCACTGAATATGCGATATCTCCATTGATATGATAACCGGCGGTTCCTGATGGAAAATACCCGGAACACTCGTCTCCCATGATCGTGCGCCACGGAAATAAGGCTCCCTTCTCATGTCCAAGCAGTTTTGCATTCTCCTTAGCTTTCCCCAGGGTATTATAGCGAAAACTGATTAAACTTTTCGTGATATCCGGTTTTGTCAGGTTAAAAAAGGGTTCAATGTACATCTCCGTATCCCAGAAATAGTGCCCTTCGTAACCTTCACCGCTTAGCCCTTTTGCTGTAATATTGCAGTACTCATCCTTTCCTACCGATTGGATTAACTGATACATATTGTAGTTGACTGCTTCGGTAAGCTCATTATCCCCCTGTATTTCCAGCATACAATTGCTCCAGAATTCCTTCAAATAATCTCTCTGGGCTGCATAATAATATTCCAAGGGTACTAAAAGGGTCTTTGCCATTTCTTCCTCAGCATTTTTAAGACAGTCTTTATGGCGGATCGAGTCAGAAAACACCGTATATTTCGTAAGGGTAACTTTTTCATTTTGCTTTAATACAACCTCTGTATTGGTTACCGCGCTGTGTGGTTTCTCCCCACTTTGGGTATTCATTGTTCCAAGACAGGATAACCGATGTGCAACACCGGTGCATACGGACAGTCCGGATTTTGATGTATCAGAAACAAGATAGGATACTCCCTCTTTGATCAATGCCAAAGAAGGCAGAAGATATCTTCCGCTTTCTTTCGCCACTCTAGGATCGTTCTCATTGCTATAGTTCTCTACTTCTCCATAGTGATAGGATTCAAAAGTAACTTTTCCGTTGAAATTAAGAGCCTTTACCGTATATTCAATTGTAAACAAAGATAATTGAAAAAATGACGCCATACGTTTTATTGTTATCTCAACTTCCTTGCCTTGAAAAGAACGCCACCGTACACTCCTTCCGGTAATCCCATTCTCCATATCCAGCCATCTGCGGCTGCTAATTGTAGTACCTTCAAATAAACTGAAGCGTTCCCCATCAATAGAAAGCAGAATTGTCTGTGAATCCGCTATATTTAGCATTGTCTGCTTATTCTCTACCAGTCCATATAGCTTTTCCGCCTGGCTCATATCAGCAATATCATAGAACCCATTGATGTACGAGCCTCGTATCGTATCATAGTGTTCCGGGTATCCTTCTTCAAAATTAGATCTGATGCCAATATAACCATTTGCATTATGAAAAACCGTCTCATTTACAATGAGGTCATTATTATCAATACTAAAATTATCCATTATATAAACAGGCTGTTTTAACCTCATGCTTTCCTCCGCACATACCAAATTTCAGGTGCCTCCGCAATTTCTGATTTGGGTATTTTTCGTTTTTCTTAAAGTTTTACCGCTCCGGCTGCAACACCTTTTACAATGTATTTCTGCGCTGACAGGTAGAACAGGATGACCGGAATTATTGTAAGCATCAACCCTGCCATCGCCAGATTCCATTCAATCGTAAACTGACCAAAGAAGGATGCCGTGGATAACGGAATCGTCCTTAGATTTTTACTGGATATTACCAGAGATGGGAGTAGGTAATCGTTCCATATCCAAATCACATCAAGTATCATTACGGTAACTGTAGTTGGCTTTAACATAGGAAATACGATTTTCCAGAAAACCATGAATTTGTTACAGCCATCTATGGTTGCAGCCTCCTCAAGGGACACCGGAATTGATTTTACAAAACCATGATAAAGAAATACAGCCATACTCGCACCAAATCCTATATTCATATAAATCAGTGCACCAAGGGTATTCACCATCGGTATATGAAGATGATCACGAATCCAGCCCATAACCTGCATTAACGGCATCATAATAGTCTGAAATGGTATGATCATGGTAGCAACAAATATAAGAAACATTATCTTGCTAAAGGTGTTGTTGGTTCGAACTAACATCCAAGCCGTCATGGAGGCTAATACAACAAGAATAGCTATGGATATGCTGGTCACAATCAGAGAATTACTAAAGGCTTTCAGAAAGTTCATCTTATCCATGGCCTTTAGAAAGTACCCAAAGGTAACCTTCGGTGGCAGAGCAAGCATGTTTTCATATAGTTCGGCACGGCTCTTGAAGGAGTTAACAAATACAATATAAATCGGAAAAAGATAACACAGGCAGATAATAATTGCGATTATTTCGACCGGAATTCGTTTGAACCTCTTCATTACATCTCCACCTCTCTTTTCTTAGTAATTGATACCTGAATAATTGTAATTACCGCCACTGCTATGAAGAACATGATTGCCTTCGCCTGACCGTAGCCAAAATTACCAAGAGTGAAAATCTCATTGTAGATATTCATTGCCATCATCTCTGTTGCATTGTTCGGTCCTCCGGAGGTTAGTGAGAAGTTAACATCAAAGATTTTAAAACAGTTAGATAACGTCAAAAACAAGCCAATTGTGAAGGAAGGCATAATTAGTGGAAACTTCACCCGAAACAGCATTTTCCAAAATCCCGCACCATCGACTTTTGCAGCCTCAAGGACGTCCTCCGGCATGGCTTGAATCCCAGTAATATAGATGATCATAATATAACCTGCCATTTGCCAGGTTGTAACAATAATCATCGCAAGCAATGCATACTTCGGGTTAAGAAGCCAGCTAAAAAACAAACCACTTAGACCAGTGTGTTCTCCAATGGTTTTAAAAACATCAGTAAATATAAATTTCCATATGTATCCAAGAATCAGACCACCAATCAGATATGGCATAAACAGCATGGTTCTGGCTATATTACGCACTCTTAATGGACCTGTAACAATTAGCGCAAAGGTAAGGCCAATAACGTTAATCAGTAATACTGATATTATGGTAAATAAGACTGTATGGCCTGCAGAATTCATAAATCTTTCGTCTGTGAACAATCTTATGTAATTATCAAATCCAACAAAGACCTTCTCATTCAAAGGCATTCCATCCCAAGACACGAATGAGTAGCCAATACCAATTACAAATGGTACAAGGACCACGGTCGCAAATATAAAAATCAACGGTAAAACAAACAAAGCAAACCAAGCATGCTTCTTTAATTTTCTCATCTAGACACTCCTGTCACAAGAAGGGTTACCCCCATGATAATGCAGAAATCTAACACCAACTTAAGCCTAAGAAGGTATTAGATTTCTGCAACTAAACTCTATGTACCCCAGTAAGTTATTTGCCTGCCTCAACAAATGCATTTGTCAGCGCTTCCAAAAATGCCTCTGCTGTCATATCTGTTGTAAAGAACTCCTGTGCTACCGGTACCAAGTATGCATCAACGATACCAGATGGCCAATAGCTCATTGGCCAGGAAATTGTCTTACCAGATGCTGCGTATTCGGATACTGCCTGTGATAACGGATCCAGATTGCTGTTTTCCATTGTATCCACTACCGGAAGGAATCCAAACTCTTCCATCAGATATTTTGCACCAGTTTCACTCGTATACAACCAGTTTAAGAAATCCTTGCCAGCCTGTATCTCAGAAGCATCTGCCTGGGAGTTTGCATACCAGCATGCAGGAACGCTTACTGCAACCTTATCATTACCGGCAATTGGCAGAGGCATCATACCCATATCAAAATCTACACTGTAATCGGCAAACATGCCATAACACCAATTACCCTGATGAATCGAAGCTGTTTTTCCTGTGGCAAAATCACCTGTTTCTGTATCATAGGTTACTTCCAAAGGATTATTGGTATTCTCTCTAACAGATACCATTAAATCTGCAAATTCTTTGAATTCTGCTGAATCCTGAAGTTTTACTTCTCCAGCTACCAGTTTATTGACAAAATCAAGCGGATTGGACTGCAATGCAAAAGGTGTGTTTAAGATGTGACCAATTAGAAAATAGCTTTCCTGTGACAAGCTAAAACCATTGACACCAGCCGCTTTCTGATCAACAAGCATTTGCTGAAAAGCTGCCGTATCCACAACTTTAGAAACATCAATCAGATTTTTATTATATACTACTCCAAATCCCTCAAGTGTATAAGGGATACCAACTACTTTACCATCAATAACATTTGCCATATTAGCAGCTATATTGCTGACAAAACTAAGATCACTTAAATCAGCCAAATACGCTTTTAACGATTCTGACTCTGCTCCAGGTGCCAGAGAGAATAAAGTCGGTCCCTGACTACTAGCTAACTTAATCTTCAGTTGTTGAAAATAATCGTCACCGGTTGTTCCCCACACTTCAACCTCAACACCTGTTTCTTCCGTATATTCCTTAGCACAAGCCTCCAACTGATCTGAAATTTCTACCTTAGACTGAAAAATAATGATTTTGTCTGCGGCTTTCACCTGCTCCTGTGAATCCTGCACAGGCGTCTCAGTAGCACCCTTAGAACCCTGGTCCTCCTTACTGGTCTCCTGTGTTTTGCCTGAAGTATTTCCCTCCCCCGACTTTTGGCATCCCATCAGCATGAAACTGAACACCAGGACTACTGCAAGTAAAACGCTTAAAGTTTTTCTAATTCCCATAACACTCTCTCCTTTTTATATCTATTTTGTAAAACGTTATACTAAAATAATAATATGTTCTTGTTTATTTGTCAATATTGTTTAAATCAATTCAATTATTATTAATATATTTTGTTAATTATGTATATGTACTAATAAAAAATATCCACGCAAATTTCCAACTTTTTGTTGAATATCACGTGGATTTACTAAATTTTATTATTATTTTATAAAGGTTTTTACTAAAAGTCAGATTTTTTAACTCCTACACTTCTTCGGAATATGATCTTGGCTGAAATTTTAAAGGTTTCCACATTTCTCTGACCTCTGATATTCTCAATTAAATAACGTGCTGCAATATAGCCTCTTTCATAATTCGGAATTGACACCGTCGTTAGTTCCATCGCTTCAGCAAGGTCACAATTGTCAAAGCCGGTAATCGCTATATCTTCAGGCACCCTGATTCCATTCTCAATAAATGCCTTCATCGCTCCAATGGCCATATTGTCATTGGCACACACCAGACAATCCGGCAGTTCTCGGCTAAGCATGAGTATCTTCGCTGCAGTATAACCACTCTTTTCCCGATAATTTCCCGCAAAATAACTTTTTTGCTGAAATTGAATATTATTTGCTTCCAGCGCATCCCGAAATCCCCTATAGCGCTCCTTATTATCCGCTGTCTCTTCTGGACCTCCGACAAAGCCAAAGCTTTTATACCCTCTGTCAATAACTCCTTGCACCATCTCATACATAGGCTCGTAGTTGTTAACAACAACACTTTTAATAAAGTCATTACTCATTATTCGATCAAGAACAACGATAGGATAATTGTCTCTGGCCAGACGCATCAGTGTATCATCCTGCATCTTCTTATCCAAGATGATACTTCCGCTGGTCAGACTGTTGTTCATGTATTTCTCACAGGACTTGTCAGTACAGATAATCAGATCAAAGTCGTTATCATTTACGTAATCACTGATTCCATTAATAATCTTAAGATAAAAGCTCCGGTCAAAGTCACTGAAGTTAAACAATAT